>CAYXXA010000077.1:0-1525 GCA_964468965.1 uncultured Candidatus Peribacteria bacterium | reverse complement strand
TTACAGTTGGAACGACATTTGTTGTTTTTAGTTTAGTAACAGGTCTACCTGATTTTCAAATGCCCCCTTGCTATCGGAGCAATATATTCTCCTGCTATAAAATAGATTTGAAAAAAAATATGGATTAAATATTCTCTTATCATGAAAAAATTTTTATCGTCCTTGCTCTTAGGCGGAAAAATTCCTTATTTCACTCTTTTAAAAAAAGGCCTCCTTTTTATTAGTTTAGGAGTCATAGCTACGGCTCCTTTCGTTTCTCAAGAATTTAAAGATTTTGGAGAACTTGGGCTCAATTTATTGATTTTCATCCTGCTTATTCGTCCATTGAGTCAGATTTTTCCTGAATTTAAAATCTTGAGGACGCTTACCTCAGTTCGTCGAGAACTCGGGATTTTGTGTGCGAGTTTAATTTTGGCACACGGTATGGGATACTTTATAAAGACAAAACAATTTCCTCATGAGTTAATCATGCAAGAAGGTTTTTGGCAATTCGATAACTTCTTGGTTTGGGGTGTGTTGGGGATGGCTATTGCCATTTTATTATTAATCACATCTAACAATATAGCAGTTCGAGTGTTAAAAGGATGGTGGAAGCCCATCCAGTTACTCGCTTATTTATTTCTCATTTTTGGATCTATACATGTCTTTTTTCAGGAAAAAATTTCCGCTGAAGGTCTTTTTGAGAGTTTTGGTTTTGTCATTTTAGTCGCGATAGTTTGGGTTATGGCAAAGAGAAAGGTTCGGTTTTCCCTTTTGAGATTTCTACCAAAATACTAGCCTGACTTCCAATATCTATTATGTTAAAATAGAAAAGTAATTTTTAACCAAAACAAAAATGGCACTTAAGACAATGGCAGCGTTAACAATATCAGCTGCGGAGGCGGTAACACCACAACCGACAAATCCGGCGGAACTTGCGGCACTAAACCAAGAAATGAGATCTATGGGAGATCGCTATAGTCCGGAAGGTGGGCTTCGATCCAGAGATGTGCAATCTTCAGACGATGGAGATGGGTACCTTGATGGAGAACCTATACCTCATAACCTTGATTTAGACAAAAGGGTGGATAAGGCTTTATCTCATAATCCAGCCTTTAATGCAGCTCTAGCCACGGCGAATAAAAATGCGGAGGGTATACGATATACTATTTCAGAAGATGCGCCCTACACTGGAGCCGGTGGAACACCTGAATGGGAAAAAAGTAAAAATGTATTTGAAGGAAGGCCTTATTATGAAAGGGGAACAAACTTTCATGCCCTTATTCCTAATGGCCCAAACGGTGGACGAGTAAGAATTGCAGAATCCTATGATGAAAGTGGTCGTAAGCTCATGGGCTACGGTGATGATGGGGAAATTTATGAAGCAAGGGAAACAAACGGAAACTATATTCTTCTGAAACAGGGAAAAATGCAATCTCATGAGTAGTTTGAATTATTTATGCTCAGAAAAAGATCAACCATCGTTGGTCTTTTTTTGTCCCCGAAAACTTGACCCTATACCCCTTGTGGGTATAATAAATCTATG
>CAYXXA010000076.1:0-1557 GCA_964468965.1 uncultured Candidatus Peribacteria bacterium | reverse complement strand
CCCAATAATAATTTTTTCATTTTTTATTTAATTAATTTGTTATTTTTTTCGACCAATTAGGTAGATCACCACTACTAAGAACAAGACTCCAAGCCCTCCCCAAAGGTAAAACATGGTATTCCTTGTAAGTTCACCAATAGATTTATCATCGGCTGGCTCAACGAGAATATTATCACCCGCATTCTTCGATCTTCTCACTTTTCTTTTGGGCGTTTTTACATTTTCCAAGGCGGTTGTAATTTCAGATTCCATTTGAGGTAATTTTGGTAAATACGTTTCATAAAAATCAACCTCGTTCTTTTTCGCAACTTTCCCCTGTTTTTTTTCTAAGGCATACTTTGTAATTTCTCGTGTATCCAAAACAGTTGACCATATATGCGCTAATGCGGGAGCATCCTTACTTGCTAGAACTTTTTTAAGGGTATCAAATTTAACCACCCCTCTCAAGGCTAAATGCTTGGCAAAAACCGGAAACTGATCCTCAATAGCTTGATAAAAAGAATTGAGCCCAAATACTTTATCAGCCCCCCCCAAATCTACTGGCATTAACTCCTTTCTCGCTATAGAAGTCTTTACTTTACCAGCAGAATCGACAACATAGACCCTCGGAGCACCATCTCCCATAACGGACATAATGTCTTCCTCTGTTGGATTTTCTTTACCCGTTTTCTCTTTCACCTTTTTTAATAAGTCAGAAGGCATATCCGCTATATTTATTTTTTTCGGTTTGAATAAATCCAACGAATCACTCGAGTTCGAAGGAAAAGCGTCTGCAATACTAAATCGGTTAAAGTAGTTATTTACTGAACTTGCTGGATAAATAAATAACCGTTGCCAGCTTACAAATGGTTTATTTTCATGATCATACGAAGTGTTTTCATTATACCAAGCCTTATACTTTTTATCCTTATCGGTTTTTAAAACAGAGATAATTTCTCCGTCATATAAATAATTTTCACTAGTAACTTGCATCAAATCTCCTGCTTCAATTCGTATAAAACCACAACTCAAAAAATGGAGATTTCCTTTTTCATCTCTTACGTATTCTTCCGAAAAAACATTCTGCTTAGCCGGTTTTTCCCACTTATCGGCTTTCGTATAAGTTGGAAACGGAGAAAAAGGTGGATGCATATACCCAGTTTGAGCACCAAAACTATAGACTTTTTGTTCAAAAATAGGCTGATCGACATCAATACCAAAAGAGGACAGATTTTTGTAATTTCTTGATAATTTATTTTCTAAGTTTTTATAATCAAGATGGCTAAACTCTTTTTCAGCCTCTTCAAATATTCCAGCTTCAGAAATATTGGCTTTCAATTGATTAAAACATTCTTCTCGAATAGCCTTTGTATTTGCCGCAAAACTTAATGATGGCAATAAAATAAAACTCCCCAAGATACCGATACCGATTTTTTTTATTTTCATATTTTTTTTATTTAATTAATTTTTTATTTTTCTCCATACTCCTTTTTTGATGTTTACAAATCAAGACATTATACTGATTTATTTCCAAATAACAAACATTTCAGGTCTGACGATAATTTCTCCGTAATTTTT
>CAYXXA010000075.1:0-1576 GCA_964468965.1 uncultured Candidatus Peribacteria bacterium | reverse complement strand
CCTTTGTTATTTGAATCCAATAAATCTTCTCTTTCTTCAAGAGGTTTGAATTGTTCTTCTTGGTATTTTTCTGCGATTACTCGAACAGCTTCTAAAAGCGCTAGGTTGCTGTCCATGTCTGAAGGGAGTTTTTCAAGTTCCTTCAAAATTGATTTTTGCATCATTTTTGAGACTTGAGGTATTGTAGTTTCTTGATCCATATTGATTACATTTTGATGTTTAGTGATTGACCGTTGGTTTACTTTTTTCTTTTTCTGTATTTTCTTGAATACTCTCTATTAGAGACTTCATAGATTGAGGGTAATCATGCACACGAACTTCTAATTCTACATGGCTTTTTAAGTAGAGTTCATTCATTACGAAAAAATCGCTACCGTAAGATAATAGAGAAGCTCCTTCTGATTCTGCCAATGCTCGGATTTCGAAATCGGGAATCATTAAGGGACGGGTGTTTTTCGCTTCCATTTCTAAGTCTACGACTTCATTTACCAGCCTATTCATTTCTTGCTCGGATATATAAGCTAAACTAGGGCCTTCTAAAAGATCACGTATTTGAGCGGAGCGTATAAGGCATTCCTGTTGCCTAGTTTGAGTCTGACCCATTAATTTTTCATATTCAAGACTTACTTGGGATTTGTAAGATTTAATTTTTTTATAAAAATGACAAAAAACATTCTTCTCAATTTGGTAATCAATTGTTGATTGGTTTCTTTTTTGAGCCTGAACCCTGTAGGGTTGTTCCCTCCAATTTTCTGGAGCTAATCCTCCTTCTTTTCGGATTTTTTCCTCGGTGAGTTTTACTATCGATTCAAGCATGCCGAACCCCAAATTTTGCAGATAAATGTCTTTTACTGTAGGGACATATTCTTTGATTCTGCCTCGGAGAGCTTCGTTCAGAATTTCTCGGTTTTTTATATTTTTGCGACTTAGTTTTTGCGTTGTCGTGGGTGAATTTAGTTTATCCATCACCACTTGAGGAATGATTATATCTCGATCTAATAAATGCAGAATGATCTCTCCTCGGATTTTTTGGGGATCAAATTTGAGATGACGTGTGCTTTTATCTAGTTCTGAATTATTTTCTTCGTTGCAAGAGGAAGCGATAACAAACTCGAGCACACCAGCATCTAACACTAAAGGATTCATGGTTGATTTCACGTTAAAGTTTTAGGTTTATTTTATAATTAATTTAATTTGAGATCTGATTTTTCTCAGAATCAAAATAGTTAGTTTCGTAAAAATTCTATGGTAATGGAGAAGATCAGTATAACTCAGACTGAGATTCTTAAAACTCAGTTGTATTTTTCATTGGTCTTGCTTGAGGTTAAAAACTTAGCCAGAGCAGCAAATCAGCAACAAACTCCCTTATGCTTCTATTTTTAACCAGCAAACCCATTGATAGCCTGAGCAACATCTAGGTAATTTAAAACAAATCAATTCCTACAAGCTAACATTCGAACTCTAATAGCCAAAGTGGGAAGACTTACACGATCAAAGTGATTAATGGGGTTAAGTGATCTGAAAAAACTACGACCCAACCACAAAAAAGCCTCGCTTGCGCCCGCAACATACACAA
>CAYXXA010000074.1:0-1653 GCA_964468965.1 uncultured Candidatus Peribacteria bacterium | reverse complement strand
TGATGTCGCAACAAACAACAACTTCCCAATTTTGGAATTTATCCCCCAACAGCAGACTTCCCTCAGAAACCATCCCTAAAATATCTTTTAACGAGATCGTTTCATAATCACTTCCGTTCCAAATCACTCAAATGCACACTAGAATAAAATCTTACATCATAGCCGTCCAGCAAATCAAACAATCCATTGATAGCGCAAAACGGGCTCAAATATCAGCGCAAAAGCACGGACTAACCCCCCATATTTTTCAAGGTGTATATAAAGACGATAGTCGAAGCATAGCGGAAAAGTATCATTTCCCCATTAATCTCAAAGATACATCAAACCGCTCAAATCATGATGCCGCAATTGCTTGTTTTTTATCGCACTACGCACTCTGGGAAAAATCTGCATCAAGTGATAGCCCCATCATTATCATGGAGCACGACTGTATTCTTACAGCCCCAATACCCAAAATACCTTCAAAATGGGATATAGTAAATCTGGGGAAACCCAGCTATAACAAAATCAAGAAACCTAAAAAACTATATTTACTTTGGTCTAAAATAAAAAACAAACCCATTATTACTAAACATTTTTCTATGTCTCACCTCCCCGGAACGCACGCCTATTATATAACCCCATCGGGAGCTCAAAGCCTCATCAAAGCAACCCAAAATTTTGGAATTATTGAAGTTGATCATTTCATAAAACGCTCGCGTTTTCCAAAACTTGGCGAATGTTATCCATGGCCTGCGAAAGCAGAACCAACTTTTTCAAGCATTCAAAATATTTAATATTAACTAGCTAAAACAACATCATCATAAAAATGAAAAAAATAGCTATCGTCATTCAAGACATCAAAGGAAATGGAGCCGAACGAGTCATGATCAACTTGGCCAAAGGTTTTATCTCCAAAGGTTATGAATGCCATATATTTAACTTTCGAGACAAGGTTGAATTACCAGTTCCTAAGACACTGAACAGGCATTTATTCCCTCTAAAAAAATTTAGAATACTACCAAAGTTCATCAGATATCGTGTTACATCTCGATACTTAGATCAATTCATCATTCAAAAAATGGGAACGCCCGATCTCGTTTTATCAAATTTAATGAATGTTGATCGTATCATGAGATTTAGCATCCTCCCTGTTTTCACAATCCTCCACAATACTATTTCATCGGAACATCTGACCCATTTATCCCCCAAAGAAAAGCATCAACGGCTTAATTTTCTCGCTAAGATTTACACAGCACACCCCTGCATTGCTGTTTCAAAAGGCGTTGAAAATGATTACCGTTCACTCTTCGAAAAACATAAAGAAGTTCAAACGATTTACAATCCCATTGACATTCAACTCATCAAAAAAGCAGCCGAAGAACCTATCGATCCAGCCCTATCTCTACCAAAAGAATACTTTATTCATGTTGGCAAATTCAACAAAGCAAAAAGACACGACAAACTACTCAAAGCCTACGCATTGAGCAGAGTTTCTACTCCTCTGGTTTTAGTAGGACAAGGACCACTACTTGAAGAAACAAAAAAACTAGCAAATCAGCTAAACATCGAAAACCGTATCATCTTTGCAGGCTTTCAAAAAAATCCCTACCCTCTCATTAAAAATGCTAAATGTTTTATTCTCTCATCAGATTATGAAGGTCTCGGAATGGT
>CAYXXA010000073.1:0-1728 GCA_964468965.1 uncultured Candidatus Peribacteria bacterium | reverse complement strand
CCGCGTAAATTCAAGATTTCTCCTTTATTTACCTGTCTGTTATTTTGCGAATCTGATTTCTCCATAAACCGTAAGTCTTACACTCGCCATTTCGACAAAACACATTACCTTTAAATTTAAGCCTCCAAATTGCGACTCATCAATTTCTATGTAGGCAGGAGTTTCTTTCAGAGTTCCAGCATACCCTTTGCAATATTATTTCACTTTAAACCACTGAAAAATTTGGATTCCATCTTGTGAAGGAATCCAAAGCTGTATTGCCTTTTCTTTTTGATTTATACCTGAGTATTCAAATTTTTCGGGCATTGCAATTGGAACCTTAATTTGACTAAACTTGTTGGTTGAAATATCATAGATATAGAGAACTGTTTTTTCTATGGCTAGGTCTGATTCTTGTTCGAGTGAAGTCATTTTAGAGAGAGCCTCGCTGGTTTTTTCGATTTTAGAAACTCCTATGAGTTGAGATTCTCCTAGCCATCGCCATGTGATCCCCCTTGAACGTTTACTTTCTCCTTTTAATGGGAGAGTTGATATTTGCGTGAATTGTGGAACACTGAGAATAACGCTATTCCCTTTATAGAATTTGTCTGACGCAAAATGAACCAATAAGGCTCTGCCATCATTATTTATAGAAATTTCTGAGATTATGCCAGTATCTGGTTGCCAGACAACATCTCCAGTTTTACTATTAATAATCTTGGCCTTCTTACCATGACCATTCAATACATAAATGCTTTTTTGTTTTCTATCTACGGTTATATTCCTATTTATTACTTTCTCAAGACTAAGAGAATTTGAGGGAGTTTTCGGCACTGGAGTTTTATTCTCGGCAATTGACATAGAGTTTTCATGTCGTTGTTGGTTAGAATCACCATTTTGATTTTCATTGCCATTTATTAATGAGTTTGAACCAATCTCTTTTTTATCTGCAGGAGCATGCCTGGGAGAATTTACCTGCTCTATGGGTTTAGACTTTTTATGTTCAACTCTACTATGTGGTGAGGTTGAATTACAGATTTTAGATAATGTTATATATACGCAAATAGCTGCAAGAATGGCTAGTATTGCATAAATAGATGTTTTTTTAGTTGTCATTTTCTTCGGGGTTGGTGTTTAAATCTTCAATCAATGCGTTCGCAATGGCATTTGCCCCTTTTACATTAGGTTTCGGGTCTTCTCTCCCATCCCAGGGTTTTCTGCCAAATTCTCTAGTGTCCACGTTTATGGTAGTTGCTCCTTGATGCTGACGCTACTACTTTACCCATGAAATTCGATGGCTCCGCATTCTGCTACGCAGTAGATCTTTTTTACATCTTCGCCTTCTTTTCAGCTTCCTCCTTCTGCTTTTTTAGGTCATCTGCCGCTTTTTTGGCTTGGTAATCGGTGATGATCTTGAGAATTTCTGGATTGGTTACTTTGGCTTTCCGTTGCTCTAATTTCTGAGCGAAATTTTTTGAGTTGTCGAATATGTAAATATAACTATTTAGAAATAGTATTTTCATGCGTGGGATATCTTGACTCTTATTAAATTTGTCAAACAAATAAAAAAATCCTTTTTCCCCTTTAATATCAAGGATACAACCAGTTAAGAGTCCAACGTTGCCTCCAGCGTGTATGATCCTAATTTCATTCCACGATAGTTTTTTTGGGGGGGTGATGACTTCGATACTAGTTATTTTCTTCATTAAGAAGTCAGCGATCTTTTCTTTATCCTTGTGATTACGGATA
>CAYXXA010000072.1:0-1729 GCA_964468965.1 uncultured Candidatus Peribacteria bacterium | reverse complement strand
TTTACGACAGAAGATGAGGCTTTGGAGGCTGGATTCAGAAAAATAAAATAAAGCTATCTATTTTTATTTGATAGAATAATACTTAGGCGGTAATATTGGTTTTGATTGATGATGGTAAATGATCTTGTTTTTCAAAAAGTGAAAAAAGCGAAGGCTCAGATTTTAGTCGTGACAAAGTATTACGAAAAAGAAGATACCGAGAAGTTAATTGATATCTGTGAACAAAAATATAGTTCAGTTATTTTTGGTTATGGAGAGAATAGAGTCAAAAGTCTTAAAAAAAAGGTTGAGTGTCGAATGTCGAACGTCGAACCAGAATTAGAAAAAGGTACTTTAAAAAGGGAAAATTGTCATTTTATCGGAACGCTTCAGTCCAAAAAACTTAAAACGATTGTGCGATATTGTTCGGTGCTTCATAGTTTGGATTCTCTGAAACATGCTCGTCTGCTAAATGAATGTTTAGAACAACGTAAAATCGAAGGGAAAGAAAGCCGGCTTCAGGTTTTTTTACAGATAAAGCTCGATAGTCAGAAGCCAACGGGGATTGATCCTCATGAATTAGGCGAGTTTTATGAACAGATGAGGTCATTTAAGCACTTATCCATAATTGGAATTTCGGGAATGGGGAAAAAGCTTGATACCGATAGTGATTTATCCAAGCGTCATAAAAGAGCTGAATTTCAACAACTGATTGACCTGCGAGACCAATATTTACCAGGGAAATTGATCTCAGCGGGAACATCTCAGGATTATGGTATAGCTTTATCAATGGGAATTGATGTGGTGCGGGTTGGACGAGCTGTTTTTATTGCATAAATATCTATTTTATGCTATAATGGTAAGATGTCGTTATCTAAAAAACAAATTCACAGGTACGAAGAAAGACTAAATGATCCTAACTTCAAAGGCGATAAAGTGTGGTTGTATAAGAAGTTAGAATCAATTCGAGGAACGCGTTCAGATTTAAAAAAACTGAATGCAAAGATTAGAATAACACAACAATCGACGGTAAACGTAACGGTTCCTATTTCGCAAAAAGAAAAGCAGATAAATATTTATAAGGCAAGGTTAGCGGATCCAAATTTCAAGGGAGACAAGCAGTGGCTTATGAATAAAATTCAAGAGTTTAAGATGAATAAGCCTTCAAGGAGTGATAACCAGCGACCAGTAAAACAGAAGCTTATTTCTCCCAAGACACGCTGGTCAAAACCTTATACCACTAAGGGGGTTATTTCATCGAAACATGATCCGAGGTATGGAAAACTTAATGAAACACATCAGTATAAAGGGGTGGCGGCAGAAAAATGGTATGGGAAAAACAAGGTTATTCTCAATGCCATTAACTACAATAATTCATTTCAGTCAGACCCGAATAGGGCAAATGAGACGTTATACGCGGCCGAGATTCGAAGATATATGAACGATGGAAAAGGCTTTTATGGAGGATTTGCAGCTGGAATTATTCCGAGTAAAGAATTCTTCAAAAATGATCGACGACTCGCTCCATTTGCAGCGATTACCGCTGGATATGAAAAAGACTTTGGGAAAAAAGGAAAACTTAGTTTAAATGCTACTTATACTCCGTCCGTTGAATTTCCAGAAGGGAGATCTCCTGAAGTTAAAAGTTTAAATATTGGATATAGTATAGATTTTTAAATATTTTTTCGAATTCACTTTTTGTCATTTTTAACTATCGTACGAATACGATGGATAAAAAAGCACAAAAAGT
>CAYXXA010000071.1:0-1864 GCA_964468965.1 uncultured Candidatus Peribacteria bacterium | reverse complement strand
CTTATTCTGAATTTTGGGTAATTCACGACGGAAATCAGATTCTTTTAATACCTTTCGAAGTGTTGGTTTAAGATCGGGTTTGACCATGCCCCAGTCTCGTGCTCCAAAAATACGATCCATAATTATATTTTGAATTTTTTGAGGCAGGATATTCTTGGCGCGGTTAAATCTTTTTGATAAAAAAAGTGATATTTTTTGTCTTATAGATGGAGGCCATTTAATCCCAGCGGAAGCTGCCATAATAGCTTTACTTCTGTGTTTTGGGTGTTTTTGTAAGAATCGGATAAGGATTCGACCTCCAAAACTATGGGTGAAAAAGGTGATATCTTTTGACTTTGTTTGACCAATAACCGTGTTGAGGAATTGCTTTAACCAATCTGCATAATCACAGGTATTCCATCCTTCTTTTGGAGGGGGGGGACTTTCTCCAAATCCAGGCAGATGAGGAATAATGATTTCATGACTTTTTAAAAAGCCCTTAGAACGAAGGACTTTGACAAGGTTTTCGTGATAACTCTTGACGACATCAATACGCTGATCCCACCCATGAAGAATGATGCATTTTTTATCGCCACTTCCAACACGAGAAAAACAGGTTTTTATGCCCTTTATATTTACAAATTGTTTTTTCATTTGTTTCCATGATAGGTATTTTTAGGACTTGGGCAATATAGAGAAGTCTTCTGTAAAAAAGCCTGTTTTCGAAAATATTCATCAGATTTTTTTTACTATTCAGGTATAAAAAAAGTTGTATTTTTACTCTGGTTTACAGCGAAGCTTCATTTATATTTACGGTTTCATTGTTTATTTAGATGATTTTAGAGCTTGTTCTGAAAAATAAGAATTAGGAAATTGGCTAAACCCTTCCGTTAAACGTACTGCTAAAGTAGCATCAGCGACAGCTCTACCAAAGGGGACATCAGCTATCATATTTGAAAAGAGGTTCATGGAAAATAGAGCACCAACATTATCATATCCGTATGAAATAGTATTTCCAGAATCACTAGTGATTAAGCCAAAAGTATTTTTGTTACGTTTTCTTAAGGGGGAAGTGAGAGCGACACCAGAAAAGCAGGCATCAATAATATATAAAAATTTTTTACTTGGAAATTTTCTTGTAATATCTGCTATCGAATTGATAGAGATGGCTGTTTTTTTTAGTTCTAGGTCAAGGGCGACAACTTTTAAGATCACTGCTGGTAATTCTTTTTGATACTTCTGACGTAATAGTGAGGACATTTTCTCTTTAGGATGTCTTACTATTTCTAAATGTCCAGCAACATCCGTAGAAGAATAAACGGGTAGAGGAGTATGTCTGGAATTTTTATTTGATTTTTTTTCTTCTTTTACTAGGAGGGATTCGTAAAGCTTAACCATAGCCTTTTCAATATTTTCTGTTAAGTCAAAATCCTCAAACACTAAAGGTCTTTTTTGTAAATATTTATCGCTTTCAACCATTCTATGAATAATGGAATCTGCATAGTTATAAAAAAAATCATCGTGAGTGTCTTTTTCCATTAGGTATACATTACCTTGTGAGTCTTTTCCACCATGTGAATGGAAATATACAACTATAAAGTTAGAAGGACTATTATTAATTGCATCTTCCAGTTTTTTGAGCCGTTCTTTTGGTGTCAGTGTTACGGGGATATTATCCATAAGACTACTATTTTTAAATGATTTTTTAAGTAGCTCACTATATTTACGGGGATCCACTAGATGGTCCCCTCCGATCATAGGAATTACGGTTATTTTTTCTTTTGGTAGTTCTACTGAAGATATTTTTTCGAGGTGTTCCCTTCTCCATTGCGGTAGTGGTGTAAGAGTGTGCTGAGAATAAGCCTGAATTATTTGTTCGATTGGC
>CAYXXA010000070.1:0-1945 GCA_964468965.1 uncultured Candidatus Peribacteria bacterium | reverse complement strand
AGTCGAAAAGAAAAAGTGGTGGCAAAAAGGTTTTTTGGGTCGGATTTTTCGGAAGCGGAAGTAAAAATTTTAAGAAAAGAGAAATAAAGCTAACCCGTAGTTTTTTATTTACTAAACCATATCAGGTACATTAAATACCATGAAAATGCTGTTAGAGAGAAGAATTTGAATCTGATTTTCAAAGAATAAGCCATAAATATAAAAAATGGATATGGAAATCCCCACGTGGAAAAAATAGTAAAACAATAAAAAAATCACTAACTTACAAAAAAAAATGAAAAATTTAAAAATTGGTTCGTTGTTTTTTATTGTTCTTTTTTTAGCGGCATGCAAAAAGGACAAGCCTGCGACTCCTGAAGAAGAGTTGACTTATCCGATTACCTTTACGATTGATCATTATAATCTTGATGGAGAAGTAAAATACTACGTGGTAGGAGAGAATGAGACCTATACCGAAGTGGTAGTGTCGGATGACTATCAGGCTGCCTTTGATAATGATGTAACAGAAGCTACAGGTGATATCTTTAAATTTTTTGAACTTAGGAAGATAATACTTAAAAGTGCTACGGAACTTGAAGCAACCCATGTGCTTATTGATCCTAATACCTATGTCGTTGAAGGTGATACTGTTGTTACCTATGCTATCACAAAAGATGGGAATAAAATCGAAGCTGCCGGTATTCGGACTTTATTTTTGAGTAATGAAAACGAAGAATTATTGCTACCCCAAAGCGTAATTAAGAGCCAATATTACGCCTTTGATTTCGTAGATAATTTGGATGGAGATTTTACAACAATGGCAGATTCTGTAGTGTCTCATCTTTCCGTCCAAGATACTTTCGCTATAAAGTTTTTTAGTTTAGTCTATAAAAGGGAGTAGCATGTTAGACTTTTGTCTGACACGAAAGGGTGTTCTGTATGTTGGTGTTTATAGTTGGTTGGTAGTAAAGGAATGATTGGATTTTTGCTCGAAATTGTGTCCACTTTTACAGAAATGGTTTCAAAATATGCGATGGGTGCAGCGAAAGCTTGACACATCTCGCTAGGTTGCTTCTAGAATGGTAAATATCCAACTCTATCCTTTTGGAGTGATTTGGATAAAGTGGTGACTCTTGTGTGTAGGGAAAACGCCTAAGTATTAGCAAGAGCAAGCTGAAGTTCCTTATGGAATTTTAAGTACAGAGTTGTCTATTGGATTCAATCACTCGATCAATTATTATCATTTCCGTCTCTCTATTGACGCAATTTACGTTAATTGCGTCAATAGACAAAAAAATGAGAAATAGACAAAGCTTGTTTTGGACTATTGGGCTTTTTGCGCAAAATGAATCTTGACCTTCTCCTTTTTTATGGGATTCTCCAAGTTTTCTTAATTTTTTCGGCCTATTCTACTCATGATTCGTAAATTTACGAAAAGTTTTCTTGAAAAACTGTTCACCTATATCATGATGAGCGATCAAAAATTTGCCCGACCAAAATAGTTACGAAAAAAAGCATGAAGACACATACCAAAGAAAGTCAAGAAAAGATGACGCCCAAAAGAGCCCATGAGATTTTAGTGAATGGCAACAAAAGATTTGTTGAAAATCTTGGGGCGCATAGAGATTATCAAGCACAAGTTGATGCCACTAGTTCAGGGCAATTTCCCTTTGCTATTATTTTGAGTTGTATTGACTCTAGAGTGCCGGCAGAATTAGTTTTTGATCAGGGTATTGGTGATATCTTTAGTGTTCGGGTGGCAGGAAATGTGGTGAACA
The DNA here is from genome assembly GCA_964468965.1 of uncultured Candidatus Peribacteria bacterium. Taxonomy (GTDB): domain Bacteria; phylum Patescibacteriota; class Gracilibacteria; order UBA4473; family UBA4473; genus JALWQU01. The sequence goes on along the minus strand of CAYXXA010000070.1, from coordinate 188 downwards.
AAGATATTTTGGGCTCCATGGAATATGCTTGTAAGGTCGCCGGGTCAAAGATTGTGGTTGTTCTAGGGCACACAAGTTGTGGCGCAGTTACAGCCGCCTGTAAGCAAGTGAAATTGGGAAATATTACGCAGCTTTTAGCAAAAATTAAGCCCGCTATTGCTTATGTGAAGCATGAAAATCCTGATTTT
>CAYXXA010000069.1:0-1968 GCA_964468965.1 uncultured Candidatus Peribacteria bacterium | reverse complement strand
TTTGCTTTCTCAGTCTAACTCTTTCAAGTGGTCGGTTCTATTATTGATTATTCATATTTCAAGGCTTTGATTGACCTAGGCTCTTTTTACCTGTATGATTGAGGTAGATTTGTATTGAGGAAAACCTCAAAAGTTCGCTCTCGATAGAGAGTCCCTACAATTTCGATCTTTTAAAACCGACATGCTTGGTGTGTGTCTACGAATCAGGAGCAGTATGTAAAAAAGTACTATTTACTCCGACCATACGAATTAGTGTTCGTATGTATTTTTATATATTAAATAATGAAAAAATAAAATGGCAGAAGACAAATTAGGTAAATGGTTATCTGGAAATGGATTCTTAGGAAAAAAGAAAACAGCGTCAACAACCAATACAAAAACGGCAGAAGTCCCCGTAAAAAAAGAAGTTACTTCAAAATCAAATACAAAACCAGTACAGAAGAAGCCTTCTCCAAAAGCGAATGGAGGAGCAAAAAAGACTTTCAGTAAGCCTCACTTTCGAGGTGGACGAAATAAACCACAACAATTTACAAAAAATAACCCTTTATTTGACCGTCCAACGGTTGAAAAACGAGAAAAATTTCATCCAACAAATTATCTACCCAAAGTGAAATCTGGAGAGATTCGAGTGGTTCCACTTGGTGGTATGGAACAGGTAGGAGAAAATATGATGTTTCTTGAATGGGATGATGATATTGTCGTTATCGATACGGGGTTTCTTTTTCCAGGTCCAGAACATCTAGGGGTTGATGTGCTTATTCCAGATATTTCCTACCTTATTAAGAATAAACACAAGATTCGAGGTGTGATCTATACGCATGGACATCTAGATCATATTGGTGCCGTACCGTATATTATCCCTCAAATTGGCTTTCCTCCAATGTATGCGACAAGACTAACAAAGGAGTTAATCTTTGCTCAGTGTTCTGAGCACGAGGGGTTATCACGTAAAATTAAAGTAAATGATATTACTCCGAAATCTAAAATAAAGTTGGGAAAATTTGAGTTTGAATTTTTCCATATCAATCATTCTATCCCAGATGGGGTAGCAGTTGTGGTAAAAACGCCTTATGGGGCTATTGTACACAGTTCTGATTTCAAATTTGACTATAATCCATCTGATGATCAACCTATTGATTTGGGACGATTGGCTCAAGTAGGAAAACAAGGGGTTGCGTTAGCGATGGTAGACTCTACGAATGCGATGAAAGCGGGACAAACAATGTCAGAATCAGTTATTGAAAATTCTCTAGAAAAAATTATCAAGGAGGCCGACGGTCGAGTTATTCTGGCAACTTTTGCTTCAAATATTGGACGAGTAGCGAAACTTATTGAGGCGGCGGAACGTGACGGTCGAACGGTTTTTCTTTCAGGGCGTTCAATGGAACGGAATATTGGGATTGCTCGGAAGCTAAACTACCTTAAGTGTAAGGACAAAACGCTTCAGCGGATGTCAAAAAAAGCGAATTCAATGAATCCCCGTAAAGTCTTAATTCTTTCTACGGGATCACAGGGAGAAGAACTCGCAGCACTCACTCGGATGTCAGCAGGGACACACCGAGATATTACGCTTAAGCCAGAGGATACGGTTGTTTTTTCTTCTTCGCCTATTCCAGGAAATGAGATGGCAATTGTATCAGTGCGAAACAACTTGTCAGAAATTGGTTGTAAAACCATCGATAATAAACAGTTGGATATTCATGTATCAGGGCATGCGCATGCAGAAGAATGTAAACTTATGACTTCGTTACTTAACCCTAAATACTTTGCGCCCATTCATGGAGAACTCTTTATGCGACACGCACATCGAGATATGATCGTACGTGATTTACAGATTAAAAAGGAAAATACGTTCATTATGAAGAACGGTCAGGGTATTGTACTCTCCAATAAAGGGGCCCGTGTCATGACAGCAAAAGAAGGACTTTGTGGTCATGAAACGTTAGTTCAACTCGGGGAGATTGTTCA
>CAYXXA010000068.1:0-2057 GCA_964468965.1 uncultured Candidatus Peribacteria bacterium | reverse complement strand
TCAATAATGTAATGTAATCCCCTGGACTCTTTTCGCTTCAAAGCTGCTTTAATAACCAGAGAAGCAACAATAGAAATATTATAAAGCTCCATTATTGCTGAGGTTTTTTTATAATTCGCTACAATACCACCTATTTCAAGACGCAGGGTCCGCAATTGTTTTTCTGCCATTTTCAGTCGAGATTCTTTACGAGAAATACCGACGTAATTCCACATTACCCTTCTGATAATATCCCAGTTGTGGTTAACTATTATTTCTTCCTCCAGATTAATTTCGTCAGTTTTCTTCCACTTTCGTTCGGGTGAAAATGCCTCAGAGGCGATCAAAGGCCATCTTTTTTTATTATACAGAAAAGCCTTTTCTGCATATACCAACGCTTCAAGAAGTGAATTACTTGCCAGACGATTTCCTCCATGTAATCCAGTACATGCTGATTCTCCAATCGAGAAAAGATTTTCCACACTGGTTTCCCCGGTATCATTTGTTAAAATTCCACCACATAAATAATGAGCTGCAGGTACAACCGGGATTGGTTCTTTCGTAATATCTATCCCCAGGGATTTACATTTCCCATAAATTGCCGGAAATCTGCTTTTTATAAAGGAAGCTTTTTGATTTGAAATATCCAGATACACACAATCAACCCCTGTTCTCTTCATTTCCTCATCAATAGCCCTTGCAACTTTATCCCTGGTTGCAAGCTCCTTCTGGACAGGTTCATATTTTTCGATAAACCTTTCTCCTTTTTTGTTTACTAGAACTGCTCCTTCCCCGCGAACCGCCTCGGAAATAAGAAAATTCTTTGCATTAAGGTGATAAAGACATGTCGGATGAAATTGAACAAACTCCATGTTCGCTACCGTAGCACCAGCCCTGAAAGCCAGGGCTATACCGTCCCCGGTTGCTATATCTGGGTTACTTGTGTAGAGATAAACCTTCCCTGCACCGCCGGTACACAACAGGACAATTTTTGACATAAACGCTTCAATACGCCCATTTTCATTGAGCACAAAAGCTCCTACACATTTGATTTTCTTCTCTCCATACAGGTTTATCCTTTCCTCCGTTATCAATTCTACACATGTATGGTTTTCAAGGACTTTAATGTTCTTCTTTTTTTGAACTCTGTCTATAAGAGCCCTCTCTATCTCTCTCCCCGTGAGATCAAATGCATGTGCAACCCTTCTCTGTGAATGACCACCTTCTTTTCCAAGACTTAAACTTCCATCACTGTTTTTCACAAAATCAACGCCTAAGCAAATGAGTTCATGTATTCTCTCCGGGCCATCCCTAACCACCATTCTCACAATTTTTTCATCACACAGCCCAGCTCCTGATTCAAGAGTATCTCTTATGTGGTTTTCAAAATCATCACTTTTATCCAATACTGCCGCAATACCGCCCTGGGCCAAATTTGTAGCAGAATCTACCTGCTTTTTTTTTGTAACGATTGTCACCGAGCCAAGCCTTGCTGCTTTTAATGCAAACGATAAGCCTGCAATCCCACTTCCTATTACCAAAAAATCCGATTCCATAAAAATTTCCTCTTTGTTTCACGTGAAACAATCAATCATCTACTTAACAACAAAACCATTTTTATTTCTTTCTATTACCCATAATCACAACCAGGCTGACTTTCGATCAAAACTTCATCAAATCGGAGTTGACAGAGAATATTGTTGTTACAATGTTCATTGAGTTTCTTTTGGGTCAATAAAAAGTGGTTACTACAACAAACTTGATAAAACAGCCACATCTACAAATCCCCAGGAGTGTAGAACAGCGTTTTATAAATACTCAGGTAATATTTAAAAACATTTCAACCTTTATTTGCCAGATATGTTTCACGTGAAACACGCTGTTTAATTAAACCAAAACTCATATTCTTCGAAAACACAAAATGTTTTTTTGCTTTTTTGGTGGATTACGGTTATTTTACGACGAAATCCAAATAAAGAAACCTTAATATTATGAAAAAAAACAAAATTATTGCCATTGCTAACCAGAAAGGCGGTGTGGGTAAAACCACAACTGCAATAACCCTTTCTGCTGCTCTT
>CAYXXA010000067.1:0-2114 GCA_964468965.1 uncultured Candidatus Peribacteria bacterium | reverse complement strand
TTTTTTTATTTTTCATACCCACTTTTCTTTAAAAAGTATAAAATCCGCTCCTGTGTAATTCGTTGTCGATCGAACATATCGGCTAAGATTGCCATAATGATCGTTAAGACACCTATCAAGTTCAATAAACCACCGAGAAATCCCAGTGCCTTATAGGGAGAAAATGTTCCAGCCTGAGACCAGTGCCAAATAACAAATCCATCGAATCCGAGCCCAAGTAAAAAGATAAAAATACCCGTAATACCGAAGAAACGAAGTGGTTGGTAGTCTCGATATGATCGAAAAATGATGAGAAAGGTGTTGATTGCATACTTGGTAATGCTACTAGCCACTCGAGAAGTTCGATCTTCAAAGTATTTAACGGAAATCGGGACGTCGACTAACCGAAATTCCTTATAAGTAAGATCTAAAATAGTTTCCTGCGTATAGGTAAATTTACCAATGAGGTTTAGATTGAGCAGGGTTTCTCGGCTATAGGCACGAAAACCACAAGCCACATCTCTTATTTTTTTCCCCGTGACACGCGAAACAAGATTTGCAATTTTTTTATTCCCCCAGTATTTCACAGGGGACATGAATTCGGGACGATCACCTTCCGTGTGAAACCTATTTCCGGTTGTAAAGTCAGCTTCCCCCGAAATAACTGGTTCTAATATAGCTGGAATATCCTCAACGCTAAACTGCCCGTCGGCATCAATGCTCAACATAATATCCGCCCCCATTTTCAGACTTTGTTCTACGCCACTATGGAAAGCGGCTCCGACTCCACGATTTGTTGGATGAGAAAATACAACGGCTCCATTTTTTTCAGCAATTTTTTTTGTATTATCAGAACTCCCATCATTTACGACAAGATATTGAATTTCATCGATCCCTTTTAGTTTTTTAGGAAGGGATTGCAACGTCGTGCCAATTCGTTTTTCCTCGTTGAGGGCCGGCATATAGATTATGAGTTTCATTTGACTTTTAGTATTTGGTGAAGTATTATTAGCATACAATTGGCCCTCGGGCTCCCCCCTTAATTGTGGGGGCAAAGAAATTAGAGATTGTCACAATATAAATTGGCAATCTTTTTTTGTATTATTTGAAATTCTGTAAGAGGTATTGATCCTAGTTTATGAGACAATCTAGAGCTACTAAAAAAGCGTCCCTGTAACAGTAATATACAAGATTTATCTACCTTGCCTACTGGAATTTTGAGATTATGAAACCAATTTCCATTTTTTTTGTTTGAGGGTAAAGGAAGTCCAAAAGAACCAAAAGGTCCAAATTTTTTTAAAACTAAGACCGGACGTCTAAAATCAACCCCCTTTCCATCTTGCTCAAACCCAATATTTTTCCCAATATGACAAAACCAAACTTCTCTCTCATAAAAGTAAGGGATTGGTCGCTCTTTTTTAGAGAGAGTTTGTTTTAGTTGGTTCCAAATTTCGAATAGCTTTTTCATCTTTTTATAATCTAGCTTCTTCCAATCCCTCTGTAAATAACATCAGTAGATTTAAATAAGTCCTTATCTAGACAGTTTTTTCCATCAATGATAGCGATTATTTTGCTCTTAGATAAGTCTTCGGCTGCAATCTTTGTAAATGCTTGATGATTCGTCGCCAGAACAATAACATCTACTTTTTGGAAGAGGGTATTTAAATTAGAAACGGTCGATTCATTAGGGCAGTACGGGTCAAAAATCTCAACCTGTTTTGATTTTTTCTTTAAGAGCGAAATTATTTCAAGGGCGGGACTTTCTCGCATATCTCCGATATTAGCTTTGTAAGAAACACCCAAAACGCCCACCGTTAAGTTTCTCAGTGAGACTTCTTGTTCGGCTAGAGCGCTTTCGAGTCGTTCAATAGTATAGTGAGGCATCGAGTTATTTATGTCTCGTGCGGTTTGTAAAAATTTGTGATCAAACCCGATATTTCGAGCTTTTTCAATCAAATAATAAGGATCAACGGGGATACAATGCCCACCGACTCCACAGCTGGGAAAGTGTGGCATGAAAGCAAAGGGTTTATTGGAAGCCCCTTGAATTACATTTTCGAGATCAATGCCCATAAGATCAAAGGATTTAGCAAGTTCATTTACATAGGCGATATTGATATCACGGAAAGTGTTTT
>CAYXXA010000066.1:0-2238 GCA_964468965.1 uncultured Candidatus Peribacteria bacterium | reverse complement strand
AAAGATTGAATAGAAAAAAGATCTTCAATGTTTTGTATTTTGGATGTGGCATGGCGTTGAACTGATAGTTCAAGATCAGTAGGGGACATACCGATTCCATTATCGATAATTTTTATGCATTTTTTGCCACCGTTTTCGATATGGATTTCAATGAGTGTTGCTCCTGCATCAATAGCATTTTCTACACACTCTTTGACAACTGAGGCGGGACGTTCAACAACTTCACCAGCAGCAATTTGGTTAGCGATTTCAGGTGGGAGTGTTTTTATAGACATGCTATTTTAGTATAAAACGAAAGAACGAGTAAATTTTTGTGAGAGATCTTAAAAGTGTGAATAAATGGTTTATCACTGAAATAGAATAATTTTAATAAATATTTCTCCAGGAAAAATTTTTCGAGCAAAAGTCATATCTTTGAACTTGGATATAATAAACGGAATAACATCATAGTCAGAGGTTTTTTCCCAAAGGTTTGTTAATATATTGAGCTTTATGAAGTTTAAAAAGCCATAACTTTGCGAAGGACTAAACTTAAAGAGGAGGCTTTCTCGGAAATCTTTATTTTGCGTAAGATTTTGTTTTTTACCTTGAGTGACCATGATAACAGACTTAATACCCGAATCATGTGTAGAAAAGACAAACTTATGATCAATGATACCATAGGCAAAGGATTGTTTATTATCTTTTTCGGGGGAACTAAAGTAGGTCTGATTTTCAAATGTATTTTCAGTAAATAAGGCATTAGTAGACTGAGCAGAAACAAGTTCTTCGCGAACAGATCCATCGGGAAGCTTTACCTTCTCCGTTATGGTTGTGTGTTGTGCTTGAGCTTTTTGTATAGCTTTTTCTATTTGTTGTAATTGTGTTTCGTCTTGGTCACTAAAGTCTGAAATAAAAGAAAAATTAACAAAGGGTTTTGCTGGATCTTCGATGTTTAAAAATAAGGCATATTGCCCACGCATTTTTTCTAAAAAGTCAGATTCAAAATTAAAAGATTCTCCGAAAACCTGTTCAAACTGGGCTTTTAGTAGTCCCTCAAAAATAATAGCAAATTGTGGCTCAAGGGTGTTTAAGAATGCTTTTGTGTGAAGGTATTTTCCATAAAGATTTTCTCCGTTGGTAAAAAATAGAACATCATCAGGAACTAAACTAGCAAGTTTTGGCATGTTTTCATTAGGGGTTTTGGGGATTTTTTGATCATCAAAAATCCCATCAGCGGTTAATATTTTTGTATTTAATACTATGTTATTGTTGTCTTTTTGAAGGGTTATTCCGATTACCGACAGTGATTTTGTAAGCGTGGTAAGGAGTGGCTTGTATTTTAAATAATCCTGAGATAGTTTGGTATGCTCAAGGACTTTGGCATTATCACTAAAGAGAAATATAAAGTTTTTTACGGGTAGATCTGTTTTGATTTTTCGATATTGCTTATTGGTATTGAGAGCCTCTGTTTTGGTAAATAACTGTGCAATAGATGTTTTCTGAGTACTAATGAGAAGCCAGTTATGATAAAAACCAAAGGTAATATTAGAAGAGAATTCAGGAGTTAGGAGTTCTCCTTCGTTATATTGCTTAGTAATAAAATGTTCATTTTCAATTGTGAAATTCTGAAGAAAATGTTGAGCTGCTTTTTTATTTCGATACTTTAAAGCCCAAATTTGTGTTCCATCATCAAGCATGGCGAAACTCATAGTCTTTCCAACCCAGGGTTTTATCGTTTCAGTAAAATTGATATTAAATCTATTTGCCAGATAAAGATCTAAACGGTTTCTAAATTCGGTTAAGTTAAAGACGTCACTTGTTTCCTGTATTTTACCGAGTTGGATCTCTGTCAGAAAAACAGTATTAGTTGGTAAAACCTCATCGATATCGACGGGAACCCACATAAATAATCGAAAAATATACCCAATAATACCAAAAATAAAGAGGGATAATCCAATAAAGAACAACAGTCCGAAGTGTACTTTTTTAATTTTTTTATTTTTTATCATAGTGGCCTCTATCTTGCTCAATTTTTTATAAAAAATCAAATTGACTTCCTCTATTTTGTTCTTAGAATTTATTGGCTCTTTTCCTGTGAATAAAGGTATGGAGTACGTCTTCTGAAAGGATGAACGTAAAAAGAGATAAGCTTTTCATTAAGCATATCCATTGGTAACGGCGGGGTGTAGCTCAGTTGGCTAGAGTACATGGTTTGGGACCATGAGGCCGTAGGTTCAAGTCCTATCACCCCGACCA
>CAYXXA010000065.1:0-2298 GCA_964468965.1 uncultured Candidatus Peribacteria bacterium | reverse complement strand
CATAATATATTTCATAAGGTAGAACCGAATAAGAAAGCGGGATTCTGATGGAATCACAAAAATATTATTATAATGGAAACAGGTAGAGTAAGACATATCCTACATAATTGGACTGACTAAATACTGGTAAAATTACTTTGTATCTTAGGTGATAATGTGATATAATGGCTAGATGACTGAATCTGATAAATTTTTATCGGAAGAGGATAGAGTAAAACTTTATCCCATAGCACAAAGAGCAATACAATTTGCTGGGGTTGAACGTGGGAGTCGATCCCCCAATGATAATACAGCGAAAATTTTGATAATTCTTCGTAAAATTAGTAAATCAGGGAAAATTACACACCGGCAACGGATGAGTATCCAGCATATGTTGGACGAGGGGACAGCGTTAATCTTACTTGACCCAGAAGATTCCTCTGAGGTTGTGGATATAAATAAAGGTTGCAATATGTTTGTTCCTACCTCATTGCGATCAGCTGTTATACAGATTACTCGTGAGGTTCTGGAGATTTTGATTCGAAAAGGAAAAAATCCTTCTGAGTTAACTTTGGAAGGACTAGAAGAACAGTTGGCGTTAAATGAGACGTTTCCTTATTTAAAAATAATGGAATTACGGGAGAAATTATTTCTCTTAGAGCGAGATCTGTTATCGGCGACAGAAGGTGTCTCTCCGATTCGTGGGTCACACTTAAACGGAGGCAGTTATAGTGACGTTTTGACCAATATACCCATTAAAGAATATTCAGAGGCACTTATAAAAGCTCTGAAACTTGAAGATCTTGAATGGATTGCGGGAGCACAAGGGGTCGAGACTTCACATATTTTAAACACCTTTCTTATTGATCTGAATCTAAAGATTCGAAAACGAAACCCGTATATGCCAAACGATCAGTTTGTATTTCCTTATCAAAACTTTACAGAAGTGTTAGAGGAATTTCAGCTAGGCGAGGAAAGTGCCTTGGAAAATTCAACTATAAAAAAAGATAGGAAACAGGCTTTATCGGTTTACCATGAATTTTGTGGTACATTATCAGAACGTGAAATTATTTGGTGCTTTTTAAGTGCCTCTCTTTATAAGCATCGAGATTTGGGGATTGAAAGCTTTGAAGAAGTTTGTAGTTCATTGTCTTTCATTAAAAATAAGGCGCTTGAAGTTGGAGCTGAGCCAGAAATTATGGCAGTAGCTATTAATAATAACCCCAAAATGACAAGTGTCTTTTTGACAGGATTGAAAGATGTAAATGATAGTAAAACACAATTTTTGTTATCCGCTCCAGATATGTCAAAGAATCTTCCTCCTCTGAATGGTTATAAAGTAAACAAAACTCCTTTGGCAGAATTACAGTCTGGTTCTAATTATGATTTAGCGAGACTCTCAAAACAGGCCTTAGAAATGGCGACTGGAAGTAATCACTTATATCAAATTTATAAGGAGAAAGCGAAAGTATTGGAGAAACATTATTCATCTGTTATCAAAAGGGGTGGAATGGATGCTTTGCCTGAATCCGACAAGAAATTAAAACTTCCGAAACCTTCCACGGGCGAAGTTTTGAGTCAATTACTTGATGGATCCTCTCGTGATTTTCATGAAATTTTTCGTGAAACAAAACAAGAACAAGCCAAAACCCTTTTATTAAAAGAGAGCTTAGAGGAAGCGGAACTGTATAAAAAGTTTGTAAAAGTAGCGGCTGATGATGCGGAAAATCTCAGTGCTGCACAGCAACGGTTGGACTCTTTTTTCCGTTATTTCTCTAATATTGTTATGGGATTTGCCTATTACCTGCCGAATTCTTATAATGACAGTGAATTTGAGTACAAAAGTAAGAAAGTTATGGAAAACTATAATTTATTACCGGCAGATTTACAGGCATTATTCAAAACACCGTTAGATTCCATTGATAACGTCAAATCTATCGCTAACAATAGGAAATAAAGGAGTATTTACAAGTTGTTGAGAATTTTTAGCCAGATCAATCTTAAGCTTCAACCATGGACTTTTTTTATCCATTTCACCTTAATTTAAATCAATTTGGGAACTATCTAAAAAATGGGTAAAAAAGATTTGACACCGACGCAAGTCCTAAGTACAATGATCTGAAGTCATCGCATTTGACGCCACTCACTAACGAGTTCTCGCAACAAAGCAAAGACTTTAGTAAGATTAGATCTTTCACATCACATAGCTCCCACGTGGAGAGAAACGAGCAAATGGACACTCCCTCCACCCGTTCATTTGCTCCTTTCTCTCCGCTTTGCGACGAGGTTTTTGTTTCCATCCAACCATGAAACCAAAAT
>CAYXXA010000064.1:0-2521 GCA_964468965.1 uncultured Candidatus Peribacteria bacterium | reverse complement strand
TGAATTATTTATAAAAAAAAGTTGAAATAAAACATAATATGTTATAAATATAACAATAATGATTAAAATATCAGAAGCGGTAACGGAGATATTTCGGAAAAATGTCTTTTTTGAGTTTGGATTGTCCAATCGAATTATGAACCTTTCGCAGTTGGCAAAGTTTATCCATCCGCTCGTAGAAAGTCGCCTTCAGCGAGAAGTGCAGGTTTCCGCCATTACGATGAATCTCTCTCGAATGCAGGATAAACTCATCAAAAAAATCCCTAAAGTTGAAGATTTTACCGTTGAAAATATCAGTATTCAGTCGAATCTCGTGGTGTTTAGTATGGATAAACGACCTAATATACGAGCCAAAATGCTTAAAATGGCAGAGAAAGTGAATGATGAAAGCGGATACTTTGTGTTTTCTGAAAGTACTTCCGAGATGACGGTTGTCACGGATAAGTCATATATAAGTTTTGTAGAAAAAAACCTAATGGATATCAAGTATAAGAATGAGAAAATAGCGTCTATATCAGTGAAATTTGATGAGGAATTGTTTAAAATGCCTGGGTTATTATATGCCCTCATGCAAAAGCTTAATCTCCAAAATATAAATCTGATTGAGGTCGCCTCAACCTATACGGAGTTTATCTTCTTCGTTGAAGAATCGGATATTTACCTTGCTTTTGAGACCATTCACAAGTGTTTTGGGAAAAAATCATAATTGTGGTATAATCACTAGATGCTTTGTCCACATTTAGGTTCGACATATCAGAAACCAGATAAGCCACGTCTTATTCCCGAATTTTTGAAAAGATTTTCGCAGGAAGATCATCAGGTTGTTATTGAGTCAGAAGATTTTAAGGCATTAAATCATAAGGAAAGACGATCTATACTAGAAGCGGTTGTAATTGAGGGGATTATGCCAAGTTTAATTCAGGAAATAAAAAATATTGATTTTGAGGAAGTTGAATCGGTATCAGGAATGATTAAGATCATAAAAGAGTGTGTAGAAGCTAGGTTAATTAATTTTAAAAATGATCTACTAAATTCAGATTTAGATTTGATTTATAAAGCTTTGGAATCGGAGTTATTAGCTATTCCTATAGGTGAAAAAATAAGTATTCACGAAAATCCGAATACCATCATTATGTCAGGATTAGGGACTGGCATTGAGGCGTCTATTAGAATTTTTGAACTAATCCCAAATGTTTTAGAGGATAACAATATGATGAATACAGGGTTTGAAGAAAAGGTTGCGATAGCCAAGAAGTCAAAAAAGTATGCTCTAGACCTAGCGAGTACAAATTTAATATTCTTTTCAATGGTTCAGTCTGTCCTTAAGTATAAAGATGGGGCACTTATGCATCATAAATTTACCATTAAAAATGGTAGGGTGGAGATCAATCAATCCTTAATAACTGATTGGCAAATAGATGTTGAAAGCTCTGAACATAGAGCAAGAACAGGACCAAGTACAACAGGTTGTCCAGCTATCTACGGAGGACGAGGGCTTTCAAGACTTTATGATTGTTTGTTGGAAATTTATTCAGAAAAATTTTGGAAAGAGTGAGCTATTTCACCAATGCAAAGTTCTTTGTAAGCTTATTGACGGTCGATTTGTTTCCAAAGATAAGAATTCCCAAATGTTCAATATCATTGTAATTTTGAGATTTAGCTTCAGCGACTAATTTTTGGTCATCAGACGTTTCAAGCATTTCACGAGTAAATTCAGCAATTTTCAAATTGTTATTTCGTGCTTCCTTTATTAATGTTTTCAATTCTTTATCGGTTGTAGCTTCCTTAATCATGATGGCGTGTTCGGTATTGAGTTTTATTGTTTTACCATCTTTTGTTGTCAGCTCGTCTTGATGAAACATTTTTGTGCCTTCTCGTGCTCCAAGAGCGGCAGTTAGATGCGCAATCGTATTGAGTTTTTGCCACATTTCGAGATCGGCATCTTTGTTGAGTATCGCTACTGAAATTTGCGTTTTATCATACCCGTCTGATTCAGTTTTGTTTTCGGGTTTCATTGTCGGGAAAAGGACGACATCTCGTAGGTTTGGTTGTCCGCAGAGAAGCGCCACAAGTCGATCAATTCCAATCGCATTTCCGGCCATTGGAGGAAAACCGTGTTCCATAGCTTTGAGGAAAACTTCATCCACTTCCATGGCTTCACTATCACCATCATTTTTGGCTTTTTGTTGTTCTTCCAGTAACTTCCGCTGAATAATCGGATCAATGAGCTCTCCATAACCATTCGTCACTTCCCATCCCGCAATGAGGAGTTGTGAGACACTACTGGTTCCATTACCATGAGGTCGGGCAAGTGGTTTGAGATCCGAAGGCCAGTCTACTACAAAAGTTGGTTGGATGAGATTTGGTCGGGCGGTTTTTTTATAAATATCGTCAAGAAGATTTCCACGTCCTCGTGTTTCGACATCTTCTATGCCATGCTTTAGGGCTTCTTTTCGTAGGTCTTCAATCGTGATATCAAAAATATTGATTCCAGCATATTTCTCTAAAAGTTCGGCAAAGG
>CAYXXA010000063.1:0-2572 GCA_964468965.1 uncultured Candidatus Peribacteria bacterium | reverse complement strand
TCCATTTTTCCGTTAATCCAAAAGCCACAGCATAGGGAAGATTTTTTTCAAATATTTCTTGTTTTTCTGCCCAGTTAAGTTGATCGAGTTCTGCAGTTTTGAGAAATTCTCGGTAGCATTTGGCTTCGTGAGCAAGCTCAAAACCGATCTTGGTTCGTTTTGGATAAATTGAGAAAGCTATATTCACTCCTCCGATCATAGTTAGAATTAATAGCATATACCAAGGACTTAATCCAAGCTGTACCAGTAAAATATTCCCCCCAACGAAAAAGATAAATGTAGAAACAATAATAGACGCCATAACTATAGTATTTCGGGTTTTTATTGATTTGAAATACTTGTTACTTATTGCTTTATTTTGAATGGTAACAAAGATGTTATACATATCTAATTTGTGTCGAGACGGAAAAGTACCAACATTACCTTCAATTGTTTTGTCAATTAGCGTATCGGAAAATAAGCGAGTATAAAGATCATGTCTAATATCTGATATAAATACTTTTTGAGGAGGTTGTTTTTTTAGAAAATATTCTTCAGAATCAAAAATAAGTCCTTTAATTTTTTTCTTTTCTATTTGAAGTAAACCATGTGTGGCTAGATCAATAATACCAGCGGTGAAGTCGTCTTTTCCAAATCGTCCATCAATAACCGTTCCAACAAGAGAAGGATGAAGATTTTTGGGTGGCTCATACTTAGGAATAATAGGTTTGTTTACCTTCATTTTTTGACGAGCTTTCCAGGCTAATGCATTTGGAACAATTAGAATAGTCAGGGATAAAGTGCCAATAATCCACGTTCTAAACTTTTCAAAAAAAGTTTTCCACCAAGCTTTTTGCTTGAAATCAAAAGTTTGTGTTATACCTCGATCAAAACCATAATCAATCGTAAAACCTTCCCCAGCGTTGAGTGGTATCGTTATTTGGAAGGAGGCTTTCCCATCTTTCGTTATTTGATATTTACAGTTAGAGTCCTTGCTCCCATGGTATCCCGTAAAACAAACCTGATGGTGGCTGTTTGATTTTTTTGGCAAGGTAATAGTAGCGGTTGCTTTTTTAATTATCGTATCCCAATCATTTCCCGTTACATTCCAGTAGAACTCGTCAAAATTATTCTCCGGAAAATGTTTTGGAACTCGGTCAATCTTGTAACTGATAATGTAGGTTTCTTTTGACTGAACGGTTTTATTCGGGTCACCAATTTTTAAGAGAATATTTTTATCTTTTTTAGATTGCTGAAATGGGCGATTACGACCCTCTTGATCAGTAACCCAAATTTCTGAAATAGGCGTGTAATTTATTTTTCCATTATCGGTTTTGGATTCATAAGGGATGTATCGAAAAATTCCGTGTTTACTGAGATTGTCAGAAAAATCTCCCTTAATGGTTTCGGTGATATTGGCCGATCCATCAGTGTTGATTTGAATATTAGAAACAAAATTTTCAATCGTCCAAGCGTAGGTATTGGAGGTGATAATCAAGCTGACTAATCCGAGGGCAAGGTTTAGGTAGTTTTTCATGTCAATTTATTTCTGTCATTCTGAACGGAGGTAAAGATGAAATAGAAATTCAAGTGAATAATCTCTCGTGTTGGAATTGGTTACAGTTTTATAAATATTTTGAAAACGCGAGATCCTTCGTTAGTTGCTCTTACATAAGAAAACTCAGAATGACGAGTGTTTTTCCTGTTTAAAACTTTACATCAACGACTTTTCGAGCTTTTTCATCATCAAGTTCAAAATACTTTTCTTCCGTATAGCCAAGATTTCGAGCGATCAAGACATTGGGAAAGACTTGAATTTTTGTGTTATAGTCTTTTACCGTTCCATTGTAGTAACGACGAGCCATTTCGATAGATCCTTCTATTTTTGCAAGTTCCGTTTGAAGTTGTAGAAAGTTTTCATTAGCTTTTAGGTCGGGGTAGTTTTCCGAAACCGCAAAAAGTGTTTTAAGCGCTCCGGCCAGCATATTTTCATTTTTTGCTTTTTCGGTTGGAGTGGAGGCGTTCATGGCAGCGGTTCGCATTTTGGTTACTGATTCCAGGGTGTCTTTTTCATGTTTGGCATATCCCTTTACGATTTCAACCAGTTGAGGAACGAGATTATACCGTTTCTTAAGCTGGACATCAATGTCGCTCCAGGCGGATTTTACCTTGTTTTTTGAGGACACAAGAGAGTTGTATATAGCCACTAAATAAGCCCCAATTAAACCAACGATACCGAGTAGTGCATAAATCATCTCATAGAGTATAGCACAAATATTGATTATCTGAAAATCCTTTTGTTTTTTGTATGTTCTTCTTATAATGCTTGAGCATGAAACGAAAAGAACTCTATGTCCGATGGCACTCTCGAGCTGGTCAAGGCGCGGTAACAGCAGCTAACTTTTTTGTTGAGGCTCTGAATAAATTGGGATATGTAACCTTGGGGTTTCCTGATTATGGAGCAGAAAAACGGGGAGCGCCTGTGGTAGTTTATAATCTTATTTCTGATAATAAGGAAAAGATTTTAGATGATCCAGCCCATCTTCGGCATCTGGATTTAGTTATTCTATTAGACCCAACGTTAGTAGGAAAT
>CAYXXA010000062.1:0-2743 GCA_964468965.1 uncultured Candidatus Peribacteria bacterium | reverse complement strand
TCTTCTTAGTGAAGGTAGAGTTGGTCTAACAGGATCGTATTCTCTCAATATAACCGTATCACCTTTCTGAAACCCTCTGTCAGAGTTATCTCTAATTTCAAAGCTCTTTTCGCCTCGTAAAACAGCCTCAAAATAAACTGGCAGGGTTTTTAGCTCATGCACCATTAATTATACCTTTCTATTACCAGCAACCAAATCAAATACAGCAACTAAGTCATCTATGACTTCATCATCGTAAGAGGCATTATGAAAATCTTCTTCCGTCATAGTTCCTACAGACCAGGCTTCCCATACTCTATCGCAACATAACAAACCACTATCAGACAAGAATTTTGCAGCAATATCTCTTTTTTCTTCGTTAGTCATCTAACTTTTCTCCTCTTTTTCTAAATCTTCTGGATACATTGGTTTGTACTCTTTATGTGTTTTTAAGAAGAATATTTTCCTGGGAAACGACTTAATATCGCTCCTGAGTTAAACTGAGTCGTCATTTTTACCCCATATAAACCAGAAGAGCAGCATCACGAACATGCTCGTTCGTTCTGCCCTTGTGTCCCGTGACTTTTTCAAAAAAAACGTCATCTACTTTTCCCTGTGGATGCTGTGTTTCCACATGAAACCCAAGTCTTTTAAGCCCTTCTGCCAAAAGCTTGGCTTCTCTTATCACTCCACCAATATTTACCGATGTCGTGGTGCTTTTGTCTTCTTGCCAATTGGCTTTTGTCTTTGGCACTTCAACCACTATTCTGGTTGAGTCTTTTGAAAATGCCTGAGCTTTTGAGTAGGCCATCCAGAAGTCTAAAGTCTCAAGCATTATGAGTTTCTTTTCTGTTTTATCATAAACAGCAAAACCCGTTTTTTTACCCGGGTCAATCCCAATATGAAACCTGAACTTTGACTTGTTTACAGGAATGCTGGCTTTCTCCCCCCTTTTTTTGAGATTTAGAAGATCTTTTTCTGTCCATCTTCTACTCATAACTCACTCCTTCTAAGAGGCTCAAAATTATAAACGCCCGTGACTGCTTTATATTTTCCGCATATATCACATTTTTCCATATTAAAAGTCATTAATACTGATAGGTTGCCTTTGAATTTTGGATATTTCATTAATTTTTTTCCGCATGAAAAACATGCTTTTTCAGGAACCACTTTGTTATTTGGTCTTATTTTTTTATGGGCTACCTTACGCACTATTTGTTTATCTCTTCCATAATGTCACTGATACTCTTAAACCTTCCCCCGTTGATATGATTTACTACAGATATATCGGAAAGCCGAATCTTTCCATCATCAGATGGGTTAATTATTATTTCTACGCCCTGATCTGCCATTTCCGCAATAAACTCATTTGCAGAACCTGTTCTTTTAATTTCATCAAATACTATTAACGCATAAGGGCTTGGCTCTTGTTGCGCTATTTTTTTTAACCTTGGGTCAAATCCATCTTTTATTAATTTTGCTACGCGGCGATATTCCCGTAAGAATACGGGTTTCGTTTGATTTTCAGGTTGAGAAGCAATAAAAAATTTATCCGTCTCATTAACGGCATATCTTATTGCCTCATGTGAATATTCTGGTTTTTGCATAGAAGCCTGGTATCTGGCTTCTTTCCACGCATCTTCTTCGCTAGGCAAACCATAGTCTGGTTCACACCAGCTTATAAACTTTCCGACTGATGGAATAAAATCACTTTTTTCCAGTGTTGCCTTTGCTAATCCGTTATCAACCATCTTGATGGTAATCCCAGCATTTCTAAAAGCCTGTTTCCACATGGCTTTTGCTGACTCAACATCAGCATCTGTCGGCCATGCTTGCATCCATGCTGGTTTTATCGCTTTTAAACTATTAAAAAGCCTATCCATCGTCGCGTCAATCATAGATGATTGGTACTTGCTTGGACTTGGACTTGGCTTTGAAGAACCCAATGGTTCTAAACCATCATTGTCCGTAGTGATTGATATTGTTGTCGCGTTTAACATTTAAACTACACTCAAATCTCTCTAAAATTGACATCTATGGCGTTTTCACTGTTTTGCGTGGCTTGGCTAGCAAGATGATTTACATACTCCGTCATGCTCATTTCTAGCTCTTCCTTGGTGTATTTTGACGGAGCACTGCGACCTCTTTTAAAATCTTCGAAAACTGTTGGCATATCCTCGTCCTCCCACGTTTTAGAATCCAAGTAAGTGACAAACTTTTGTTTCCACGAGCCTGGACGACCGTTAACATAATTGTGCCTGTCCCACATATCCTTCATCAGGACATCGGAGAATTTTTTTATTTCTCCAATGTTTTTGTTTTTGCAAAGAGCGTTAAACTTTTTAAACGCTCTTTGCTTGTCGGTTTTTTTCCAAGGCTGCTGTTTCCAAATTATCTCAAAAGTTAATTTTATGAACGGCACTGAGGCTTTTTGTTTCATAAGTTTTTCATGCCACTTATCTTGAAGATCTTCATTACTCAGGTTTTGATTTTCTTCAATGAAGCTGTTTACTGCTGTCTCGGGATTAACAAAAATCCCCTTAGCCTTTTCAGTCATTTCTGAAAATACTTCAAGTTGCTCACTATTCTTGCATTGTTTTACACCATTAGCAATATTTTTATTTATATCATAAGTTGTTTTACTGGGCACAGTTTTTCCTATTCCATTTTCCAAAACATCTGCATCAGAAAAATCACGACCGAAGGGAGGTTTTTGTTTTTTTTCTTTTTTCTTTTTTCTTTTTTCTTTTTCATTATTGTTACA
>CAYXXA010000061.1:0-3193 GCA_964468965.1 uncultured Candidatus Peribacteria bacterium | reverse complement strand
CGAGATAAAACAGCTTGTTCGAGATACAGTCTAGCCATCCCTCTATATATTTCTTCTAGATTCGCTGGTGCTGGTTCTTCTTCAATAAACATCTCAAAAGCGAACTTGAAATCATTTTGAGATAGCGATTCAAGCAACTCACGCGCACGCTCATGATAGGTAGTGACCTCGGCTTTATCGACGACGCGAGCAATCAATTCATAAATCTCGATGTTATTCGGCTTCTGATTCAATACCTCAAGAGCTAAAGTTCCGATTATTTTTTCTCTGTATTCATCTGTAATTTTCATAATTCAGCTTGTGATTGATGTTCATTATGAACTAGAGATCAACATCGTAGAGATAATTGCAAGAAAGTTTTTAATAATATTTATTCAAATCACATGAAGAGGCTACCAAGCTCCTCGAGCCCTTTCTTGTTACATACTAACTCGTCAGTCTATAAAGACTCATGCATTTTATTTATGACCTTAGACCGTGTAAATCGCGTGTGAGTAAGCTATAAAGTATTATGGAGTGTTGAGAACAACAAAAAGGTATTCGCCCTTTCAAATTAGAAAAAAAACACTCTCAACCAAGTCGCTGTTAGCGATACACAATTACGAGACAACGGACCCAGTTTTAACTGGCTTAAAGTGAAGCTGACCTAGCACGATAGGTATGGAAAAAGAAAACATTTGCCAATCATCAGAGAAGTGATACTGAGACACTCAATGAGCCGCAGCTAAATTCTAATAATCTGTGGAGTTTGCCCAATTAAATCAATGAACATATTCCAGCGCAAAGCGAAAAAGATTTCCTTTGCGAGGCTCTCCTCCAAGCCCAATCATACGTTCATCTTAACGATTCGATTGTTTTTCGTTTCTAAGAGAAACCACCCACAATTTGAAGCCTATAATTTTTTCAGGCATTCCAAAAGAACGTTGCTCAGCAACTAACCCATCTCAAATGAAGACACCTATATTAAAAAAGAGTTTGTTAATTCTATTTTTCCTCATGATTCCACTTTTCAGTTGGGGTAAAGATTTACGAATTGGACTGAATATTTATGAACCCGATAGAATTGCGCTAGAAAACAAGCTGAATAACGCTCTCAAAACAATCTCAGGAAATCATAACATTCAATCGATTAAAGTAAAAAATCTTAGCTCTTACCTTGAACGTCAAACCGCGTTTTTAAACAATGAAGTTGATATTCTCGAAACGACTTATCGCATTTATTATGAAGCGAACAGAGAGACAAAACGGGTAAACAATTATGAAATGTGTGTCATTTTACATTCTTGTTACGCTTCGGGTAACTTCTCAGATCAATTCTATTCGCATGGTCTCATTGTAAAAAATAAAGCTGATAGTGATATATCATTAGACAATCTAGACAAGGTCACCAAAGTCTACGCTGTCGATCGTTACTCTTCAACTGGGTATTATCTGCAGAAACAATACTTAGAAAATAAAAACAAAACATTATCTCGGGATAAAATTTCGTTTTTACATACCTCTCGAGGTATTCTCGATAAAGTAAAATCAACGCCGGGAAGCATTGGAATGTGCGGAAGCTTTATTCACCCAGATAAGGATCAATTTACAATACTTGCTGAGACTCCCAATGTTCCGGGTCAAGTCGTCATAGCTCCTGAAAATCTCGATCCTAATATTATCAAAATGATACAAAAAACTCTTATTGAGTTTAGCATTCAACGCTACAGAAAAATCCCAAAACAACGCTACTTCTATGTTTACCCTCTCAAAGATGACTACAAGGCTTACCTTGACCTCTATGCTGATCCAGAACTGAACACACAAGATCTCATAAAAATTCTTTATCTCATATTGGGTATCTTTTTACTTATTATAATCGTCGTAACTATTAGATTTAAAAGGACTAAAGAAAAAATACTTCGAAAAACTCTATCCATCGAAGACCGCCGCAAACAACTCTCTAATTATAAACTAGATAGCGAAATTTCCTCGATCCTCAATGTCAAAAAAATTGATCATTTTGTCACCTACCTTTCCAAAGAAAAAAATCAGGAAGCCATCCAAGAATTAACAAGTAACTTAGAACAAATACTCCCTCAGCTTCTTCGAAAAATTCAAGAAAACAAAGGTAAACTAAAACACAATCAAAAAGAAAACTCTAATTCAGACCCCTCCATTTTATATAGCATAGAAAAAATGCCAAAACTTAATAAGTTAAGCAAGCAAGTAGCTTATTTCAGTAAATTTTGTTATGAATTAAGAGCTGAGTTAACAGAGCATCAGCAACCCAACGAAAACGGGTATGATGGCCCCTTCAAAGACCCTCTAGCCAACCAATTAATTCCACTAGCGTCTTTAGATGGATCTGTAACAACGCTTTATAGCTATCGTAATTTCTCAACACATAAACACCTTCCCTTTCTTACCCGTGAAGACGCTGAGACAGTTTTAAAAAACTACCTTCACTTTTACCAAAAAATCTGTGAATCTCGGTTATTCGAAAAAGATTAATGTTTTTGGTATCTGAATTGTAAACTCTAAGTCTCAGAAAGCTTAACTCTTCCGAGTCCCCTCACTATTTGCAGTGAGGGGACTCTTTTGTTTCATCCTCTTAACAAAGAATCTTTACACGCTACTTCCACTTTCAGAATTCAAAAAAAATCTCTTTTTTCCGGAATACCCCAACTGAGGTTGCATTATGAAAACGTAAAAAGACCGATCACCACAAAAAAACTTAGACTATGCAAACAAACAACTCAAATCCATTAAACCAAGAATCGACACACAATAACCTTATGAAAACTCAAACAAGTAATCGAAAAGAACAAATTTTAAATTGGTTAAAAACCTCACAAGCACGTAGAGACCACAAAACAGGCGGTGGATTTTTCATCAGCAAAGGAAACCATGTTTCACTTAAAGATGGCTCAGTCTGCGATTTATTAACATGGCTTTTAGATGAAGGCTTTTGCGATGGAGACATAGTGGGACGTTATTCGGTAGCACATCAAAAAGAAGGCGATTTTTCAGGCAGACTAACCTTTTTTGAAATCCTCGCTGAAGAAGCGCCTTTTTATCCCAGTAACTTTCAAGGAAGAAAAAACAAAGAAGGCGTAGAGGAATCTACTAAAAACAACAAAAACTCGTTTCAAAATATCTCCGAAGATGAGATTCCCTTCTAAATTAAAAAAAATTCACTACCCTAACAATC
>CAYXXA010000060.1:0-3459 GCA_964468965.1 uncultured Candidatus Peribacteria bacterium | reverse complement strand
GCAAAAGGATCCTCATTTGTTTCCTCGTAATTCACCTCTTCATCATATTGCCCCCCCTGATCTTCAGAGGCAGATCCATCCGTTGCTGCAGAATGTCCCCCTCCATCCCCCTGACCACCTTCATCCAAAAAGTTCTCTCCAGTTGATTTACAAGAAACACCATCACTTCCAAGTTCGAAACCTCGATTACAAGTAACAACACAACCTGGAATAGTACCAACCGTTCCATGCTCTACACTTTCTATAGGACAAGTGCTGTAAACTTCTCTTACCAAAGCAATCGATCTCATTGAGGAAACCTCAGTATAACAAAGTTCATTCTTAACAATACAGTAATTCGCCGAATTAATACTCCATTGCCCCCCAGAATTATAGGCTAATAAGACCTTTTGACCATCGATAGCCTTCACAGGAAAAACCATTCGTGCCGGAGTACTAAAACTAAAAACTTCACCAGCTGCTGCAACCCCCCATGTATAGGCACCAAGAACCTCTAATTCATTCACTGATGAATAATTAATATCATACTTATTAGGCATCCGACTCTTCCCCGGAGCAGAGAACTGCCCATCCCACCAAGTAGGCTTTGAAGTATTTTCATTCCAATAACGGTTACTTGTTATCGTTGTTCCACCTAAAACAGTTACACGAGGAAACCCTCCGCCTGTTTTACTTCCAACTGTAAGCGTTCCAGAACCTCCAAGCTGAACCGAACTAGAACCTTGTAGTGCATCCTGATCTTCTGGTAAACTAACCCCCTCTATATAAACTCCATCATCAAAATAAAGATCTCCTGTTATCTCAGGCGAGATTGCCGAAGCAAGAGATAATGGAAGCATTGTTACGGTAGCCAGAAGCGATTGAATTTTAAAGTGTTTCATTTTTGTATACGAGTTCAAAAAAAGTATTCAATAACTATTGTGATAATAATATTGATCATGTGCAAATTATTTATACATTTTAAAGTAGCGCATCTTTTGTAAATATTTTATTTATATACTTTCAATAAAATCACTCAAAGAATGATTGTATAGTTAAAAAGAGAGCTTATTAAATCTATAAGCTCTCTTTTTTCCTCTATTTCCCATCCCTAATCTTCACAACTCGCATTAAAGTTACTATCGCCTGAATCCTTTTTATCAATCTTCATCATAGAACGAAGTTCTGATCCAACTTTTTCAATCTGATGATCGGCATATTTAGCTCGAAGTTCTTTTAGTTTTTCTCCTCCGTTTGCCATAACACCTGTAAAGTCATCTGCAAACTTTCCTGATTTAATATCTTCTAAAATCTCTTTCATTCGAACTTTGGTATCCGCATTGATCACTCGAGGACCCGAAACGTAACCTCCATATTCAGCTGTTTCTGAAACCGAGTAGTTCATTGCCGCAATCCCTCCTTCATACATAAGATCAACGATCAATTTTAGTTCATGAAGACATTCGAAATACGCTACTTCCGGCTGGTAGCCAGCTTCCACAAGTGTTTCAAATCCCGTTTTAACTAATTCCTCACATCCACCACAAAGTACCGCTTGCTCTCCAAAGAGATCTGTTTCGGTTTCTTCGGTAAAGGTTGTTTCAAGAATTCCCGCTCGAGCAGCTCCCAAAAGCTTAGCATACCCCATAGCCAAGTCTTGTGCATCTCCACTAGCATCTTGCTCTACCGCAAAAAGAGCTGGCACGCCAAATCCTTGTGTAAAAGTTGTTCGCACTCGGTGTCCTGGACCTTTAGGAGCAACCATCCAAACATCAATGTTTTCGTTTGGAGTAATTCGATCAAACCGAATGTTAAATCCATGGGCAAAAACAAGTGAATCTCCATCATTTAGGTTCGGCTTAACCGATTTTTCATAAATAGCTTGTTGCGCGGTATCTGGAAGAAGCATCACAATTACGTTTCCCCAAGCTGCCGCTGCACCAGTTTCCATAACCTTGAGTCCCGCCGTTTCTGCTGATGCCCATGTCTTTGAACCCTCTCTCAAACCAACAACGACCTCACATCCAGAATCTTGGAGATTCAAAGCATGAGCGTGTCCCTGTGAACCACACCCTAAAATTGCGATTTTTTTTGATTTGATCTTTGCCTCATCAATGTCCGCATCGTAATACATTTTTGCCATTTTATATTTTAGATTAAAAAATTATTAAAGGTAACTTATTTTAAATCTAAAGCTTCAAAAATATTTTTGCCTTAAAGCCAAAACAAGTGCAACAAAATATTATTTAAAACTAAACTTTTCGCAATTTCTTTTTTTATAAGCCCTTTTTTAGCTCTCGGAAAAAAGTTTTTAACGATTAGTACCCTTATTAAGCCAAAGGATGAAATAAAAAACGAGTACTACAAAAATAAATAAAAAAATCGCCTTCCATATCCCCGTCAACAAAATAGCCACCAACCCTAAACAAAATGAAATAGTGATAAGAATTAAACTTGCTAACCGTTCCCCCATTTTAAAGGAAAGATGATGATGGACATGCTTTAGATCCCCTTTTAAGGGTGATTTTTTTTCAAGAAAAAGACGACGAGCAATAACAACAAAGAAATCTAAGAGAGGGATTAGTAGTACAAGGAGCGTTGTCGCAATTTTAGCACCTGAAAAAATAGCCATTACGGCTAACAAAAAACCCAATACCTGGCTCCCTGTATCTCCTAAAAGAATTTTTTTTGACCAAAAAAAATATAATCCACCAAGACATAAACCTGCTAAATAAAAGTTAGCCATAGTCAATGCTGTGTGATTAAGATCAAAAAAAAGTTCGGGACGAATCACTCCCAAGAGACCTAAAACCAAAAAGCCAACACCGGATATCCCAACAGAAAGTCCTGGTATCCCATCAAACCAATTCATGGCATTTTGAATAATCATAATCCATAGTAATGTCATTAGGAGGGAAATCCATGGCCAATATAACCATAACTCAATATTGGTATCTGAAAAGGGATTCCCAATAAAATTGATCCGAATCCCTACATAGTAAATAAATCCAGCAACAAATAATTGAACCAGTAAACGAAATTGGGGCGATAACTGAAACCGATCATCATAGAAACTAACAACCCCAATACAAACCGTTCCCAGCATAACAGGGAGAAAAGAAACATCAATACAACCAATACCTAGTGAGAGTAACAAAAGCACCAATCCTCCTGGATAGGGAATCGGCTGTCGTTTTAGTCCATACCGAGATGGAAAATCTAACAACCCAAGCTTTGGGAAATATCGTATGGCAAAATACAAAAATACGGATGATAACATGACCCCAAGAAGACCTAGTTGATAAAACTCCATTTAAACTGATTATCCTCAATTTTATAAAATTTATCAAATACTATATATTTCCCTATAAACTCTAGAATAGAACCGAACAAAAAAAGCAACACGAGTTCTTGATCCGCGACCCTTTGTCGTGCTCCAAATATCTTTACTTTTTTTATCATCGGTACTTGGTTTATAGA
>CAYXXA010000059.1:0-3603 GCA_964468965.1 uncultured Candidatus Peribacteria bacterium | reverse complement strand
TCTCGTAATCAAGGTCCTTTTACTCGCATCAATGGTATTCCCCCACATATCTGATACTCCAGTGATCTGAAGATAATACCGCTCATCTTTTTGGATCTTCGATTGAGCGAATTGTAAGATTAAGGTCTTTTGGTCTCCCAATAATAAATGAGTTTCCAATATCGGATGTTCTGTTTTCCTATTGGCAACGTCACGATCTTGGATAAGAACGGAAAAATCATCATCAAGTGATACCAATTCATTGAAATGAATCTCTGCATAAAAATAGTCAAGTCCTTCTTTTTGGGGAAATTTCAATGCCATACGATCTGAGAAATGAGGGTTTATAACTTCATGCATCGTGATAAAAGGTGCGATATTATCCGCCTTAACAGACCATTGTATCCGCTTTCGGTAATTTTCTAAAAAACCTTTAAAGGACAAGACATTTTCATGACTCTCAATATTTGAGCTAATCCGTGACTGAGACATCTCAGAAACGTTAATGTTCAGAAATAGTTTTTGTCCACGTGGTGTAAAGACTGAAAAACCTTCTGCTGATAAATCTCCCTCATAGTCCCATTCTAAATGCTTTGCAAACACACCTCCTGGCTCAATTTCCGTTTCCCAATAGGTCGACTCGTCTGATAAGAATACAGGTGTTGTCAATTCAAAAACACCTTTCCAAAGCAGAGAAACCGGTTCATCTTCTCCCCCTAAATGACGAACCATAAAGTCCAAAGAAATTTTCCACCGATCGGGGGCATACTCACGTGCTGTGATCGAAAGGATTTTATCGAGAAACCGACTACTTTTTCCCCCTCCCAAGTTCCATTCGGTAAGCACGAAATCATGGGATTCCACTTTTATTTCAGGAGAAAGCACGGTATTGTAAACTGATCCAGATTTCAGACTTTTAGAGAGAATACGAGTCACTTTCCACCAAATCCACGGACGAAAAATTATTTTTTTCATGGCTGATTTCCCGACGGTTGACAACGGTGTTTTTCTAGTGTTCAGGGCTTTTTCATCATGTCGATCAACATCCGCAACCATTCGTGACACGATGGCAAAAAAGTCTTTTGCTTCAACCTTTTGCCCATTGATATCTATCTTCCCGAGTAAAGCTAAAATCGACTCTACCGTTCTTAAATCTATCAAAATCACCTGGTTTACCTTTCTTCCCGTTGCTTGTTCATAAGCCTGCCGAAACCCTTTTGCACAAAACAAAAGATTGGAGGTATCCCCCAAATCCCAAAACTGCCGTTTTTCAGCAACCCGTGAAAGCGGAAAGGTCGTTAGTCCAAAGTGGGCATCTTCAAGCGAATAGCTATTTTTTAGATAAAACTTCGATGGGAAAAGCGAAACTTCTCCAAAAGCCGTGACAAATCCTCCACAAGGACGAGCTTCTGCCTCATTAGTGAAAATCATTAAATGATTTCCAAATAAAAATGACGGTCGCAAAAAGCCTTTGATTGGCCAGATCACAAATATTAAATAAACCAAAATGGCATATAAAAAATACTTTATATATCGTGTCTTTGGCTTCTTTTTCTTTTTCCAGAATAAAAGGTTCATTGCGTTGATTATCGCACAAATTCTAAGAAATACAAATTCACTATGTCTTTTGATATTTAGGAAAAGAATTAACCTGTTTTACAACAATTCTAAGCATAAACTCCATAAGCCCCACCAATTCCTGCATTTCTATTGCATCCTAACTGATTCACTCCAAAATAAAAAATTCCTTCTAAACTTTCTATATAGTATGGATGACCGACTGTATCCGTTACATTTAAATTCATCGGTCCCTCCGTAATAATCCCTTCTCCAGTAACGATATAATGAAGTATCATAGCAATAACTATGTCTTCGCTAACTTTACAATACTTTCCTAGGTATTGTTCCTGCTTTTGCAACTGAGAAGGCCCAAAACCACTATGCAAATAGCTTTTTTTCCATGTCTTATCTAAACACTCACTCGTCCATATACCCACCTTAGGCTCCCATGTTCTATTCATAATAGAATCATTTCTATCTATTTCGTCAAAAATCACAGACTTTGTGACGTTTGCTGTCTTTACGAACTCCTTACGTAAAATATCTACTACTGTATCAATATTTAAGGCTTTGATTTGAGGTCCCTCCCCATCACGAAAATCTACTATTATTTTTTCAGGCCATGGATCATGAACCAAAACCCCTCTTTTGTGTATACTTTTTTCTGTTAAACGTCCCGCCATTTCAACTATTTCCTGCCTCTTCTTAGGATTCGAATAGATCTTGTCTCGTGCTTCTTTCGCCACCTGATAACTTTTATTGTGACGTTCTACCTTTACACCTCTTAGACTCTCTAAACCTTTCATTAGTTCTTCCAAAGTCATTCGTTTATCTGTGATTTTCTCTAAAGCCAATTCCATTTCTGATGAAGATAATGGCGCTTCGGAGGGCGAGGTAATCAGATATTTGACTTTCCTACTTCTTTTTGGCATGAGAAAACCCATTTCTGAGGGGAGTATATAGCCTTGCTTGGATTCTAAGTGTGGTGAAGTTATCTCTCCGGTAGCCGACGTTATTACTCCATGCTTGTGCAGTATTTTCTGTAGTAGCACATTTTCTTCTGGCATTCTCAGTGTCCCATTGTCTTCAATAAAACTCGTTAATTGTTCCCCTAAGTATACTGGAAAGGCTTTCCCCTCGGCTCGATCTTTTTCCCATTCTAAGAAGAGGGAAAACAGCGTTCCGGGATCGAGAAACTTATTCCGAATCAGGTCATTCTCATCATATCCCAAAGTTTCTTTGGCGTCGATGTCTCCTCCGTTAAGCATATGCAGTTGTTGCATTTCACTAGCGGCTTTACAAAGTTTTTCTATCAGCCCCACTTCTTCTCGACTCAGCGGTATTCCCCAAGATTTAGAAAGTCCGGCCAGAATAATGTCTCTGGTTTCGTTTGGTGGCATATAACTCATCTTAATCCCCGTCATTTCTCGTAACAGTGCTGGATCCATCCTTTCTCGGTCTTGGGTATGTTCATCTTTGGGATTTCCGGTAAAGATCACCGGGACTCTATTATCTTTACTAAACAAATCTTCTTTCATTTCTAGTAAAACACGATTTGGAGCGATTGAGGCTTCGTCAATAAGCAAGCCCAGATTATTAGTCTTAGCTTTCTCATAACCTCTTGGTTCCCAAACTGTTTCTCCACCAATCAATTCTTGGTACCATCTAAAATCACGTGTCGTCATACCTTCATGACACCGAACCACTTCCGGACTTTGTTTGGTTAACTTTTTTAATACGCGCTTAGCTAAAACTGTTTTCCCCGTTCCAGTTGGCGATTGAAGATAAATCGTTTTACCTCCGTTTAAAGACTCGATCATTCGTTTCTCTGTTTCCCTAATTGAGGGGGTCTCTACAAAACCATCTTTTGATATTTGAGTTTTATAGTCTCGTAAATTTGCAAACGCCATAAATCCATCTAAGGTTACATCTTCGTTCGTATCTATGATGGTTTGAGTTTTAGAACTAAGGGTTTGTCGACGATCTTTAAACTGCTTCAAAATACTTTTTTCATCCGCCGTCAGTCGTCCGTGGTCTTGCTTTGCCTGAAAAGTGAGAACTTGT
>CAYXXA010000058.1:0-3656 GCA_964468965.1 uncultured Candidatus Peribacteria bacterium | reverse complement strand
GTAATATGTACGTTGATTACGAGTTAATTGATATGTTTTTAAAGAATGAATTATTTAAAAGAATTTGAAAAATCATTAATCCGTTGTCGATATTCAAAACGAACACAGCAAACATATATTCATCAAATTAATAATTTTTTAAATTTTCTAAAACAAGTAAATCCTCAAAAAATAGGAATAAAAGAAATAGATGATTATTTGTATATATGCACAAAAGATAAGGACTATAGTCTATCCACGATTAAGCAAATAGTCGGTTCTATAAATTTATTTTATCGAGAGGTTTTGAAAAAAGATCTGAATTACTTTTATGGAAAAAATATCAGACAGACGCATTATCTGCCAACGGTTCTCTCTGTAGCGGAGGTACAACGGTTGCTGAGTGTTTGTAAAAATTTAAAACATAAAACGATTCTAACCGTTATTTATGCTTTAGGGTTGCGATTGGGAGAGGTCTTGAATCTAAAGGTGTCTGATATAGATTCTGATAGAATGGAGGTAAATATTCGCCAAGCAAAGGGAAATAGGGATCGAATCGTTTTTCTTCCTAAAAATTCACTAGATCTTTTGCGTTCTTATTTTTTGGAATATAAACCAAATAAATTTTTATTTGAAGGACAGGGACGTGATAAATATTCGTCAACCAGTGTTCAAAAACTTTTGAAGAAATATTTAAAGTTAGCCAAAATAACCAAAAAAGCTTCGGTTCATACATTGAGGCATAGTTTTGCCACTCATCTGCTGGAACAGGGTACAGATATTCGATTTATTCAGGAATTATTGGGACATAAAAACATTGCGACAACTCAGTTGTATACTAAAATTTCCAAGTCTTCCCTGAAAAATATAAAAAGCCCAATCGAAAATATAACGCTTATATAAATGGATTTTCTACAATCTTACAAAGCCGAAATTGATCAAGAAATTAAGGATTTTTTTGATCGTTATCCACGTGAAAATTTTTCCGATTCAGCCCAAAAACTATTTGAAGGTTGTCAGTACGCGGTCATGTTGGGAGGAAAGCGGATTCGTCCTATTTTGGGATTGATGGTTTTTGATGAGATTGCAAAGGTTGATTTACGAAAGTCGAGTAATGTGAATAGAAAGCAGGTCATGGGTTGTTTGATCTCACTGGAGTTCATTCATGCCTATTCATTGGTTCATGATGATCTTCCCGCGATGGACAATGATATTTTGAGACGCGGACAGGAAACCGTTTGGAAAAAATACGGAGAAGCAGAGGCTATTTTGATTGGTGATGTTTTGTGTACGATGGCTTTTGAAAATCTGGCAAAGGTGAGTCCTGATTTTTGTATAAAAAAATTGATCAATAATCTGTCATCAAATGCGGGAATAAACGGTATGGGTGGGGGACAGATGCAAGATATTGATAGCGAAAAGAAGGCCATTGATCTAGAATATTTACAGCACATGCATGCACAAAAAACAGGGGCGTTACTTGTTGCTTCTGCTCAATTTGGGGCGACTTTGGCACAGGTTGCCACTGAAGATTATGAAAAAATTTCTCAATATGCCGAAAAATTAGGACTGGCTTTTCAGATAAAAGATGATCTCCTTGATGCGGAAGGAGATGAGAAAACTGTTGGAAAAAAAATAGGAAAAGATATCGGATCTAAGGGCTTTGTCGCTTTGCTGGGCTTGAGGGAAACGAAGAAGCGATTGGAACAATTGGGGATGGAAGCGGTGAAAATCGCCCATGAACTTAACTCGAAGCCTTTAGAAGACTTAGTTCGATTTGTTCGTCATCGTGACTGGTAAGCATCAAGCCCCTTTTCTCCGTTTTCTGTTTTTAAACGTTTCTAAAACCGATAGCACGTCTTCTTTTGTCAGTTCCGGAAGTTTTTTGTCCGTAAAAAAAAGTTCGGCATAAGCTGCCTGCCAGAGACAAAAATTGGAAAGACGGTGTTCACCGCCTGTTCGAAGGATGGCGTCAAGCGGTGGAACTTCTAGGGTTGCTTCAAAGGCTTTTGTGTTAATTGGTAGATTTCCATGGTTTGATGTTTTTTCAAAACTTCTCATGATCTCATCCTGTCCTCCATAATCCAAACAAAGGTAGATTGTGTATTCGGTAAAAGTTTTGGTTTTTTCTTCTAGATCTTGAACTTTAACTAAAAGTTTTTTGGGTAATCGGTCTTTTCGTCCAGCGTGGATAAGTCGGGCTTTGTTTTCGATTAGTTCATCAGAAAATTCAGTGAATATCCGAGAAAAAGTTTTCATCAGATTCAATACTTCCAGCGGATTTCGTTTCCAGTTCTCGGTACTAAAGCCATAAATAGTCACCGAATCAAAGGTTTTGTCGTCACGGATAGTCGGCAGTAGAATATCCTTTAAAACTAAGAATCCTTGGTAGTGCCCCTCGGACAAGGGTTTGTTTCGTTGGCGAGCCCAACGACGATTTCCATCGGCAATAATCCCAAAGTTCATAATGTGATCGTATTCATTATGAACTTGATTTCAATGTTTGTTTGAGAATTGCATCCGCTACAATTTGAGCACTGATCATTGCGAAAGAAATATTGTATCCGCCACAGAGTCCGTTGATATCAAGTATTTCTCCTGCAAAGAAAAGGTTTGGTATAATTTTAGACTCAAGTGAGTGGGTTTTGATTTCTTCTAGTTTTACTCCACCTTTGGTGGTCCAGCTGGCGGGATAACTATTGGGTTGGCACTTGGGAAGAGGATAGTGAAAGATTGATTTACACAGGGCTTGGAGTTTTACTTTTGGGATATCGGCGATGAAGTTTTGTGTAATTTTGGATTCGGATATATGAAACTGAGCGAGTCGTTCCGGTAGGTATTGTTTTAAGAATTTTTTGAGTCCTTGTTTTCCGTTTCTAGCTTGATTGAAGTGTTTGATAAATTCGGGTTCCGTTGTGTGAGCAATGAATGAAAGTTCGATATTTTCGGATTCACGAACAGCTGAAAAGTCGAGTGCAGCTGGTCCAGAGATGCCAAAATGAGTGAGAAGTATATCATCTTGAACACTATTATTGTTCTGTTTATCTCGCAACACCCCTTCAAAAGCGATGCCAGAGAGGTTTCTGAGTTTTTGGTCTTTAAAAATTAAAGCGCAGAGAGAGGGGGATACTTCTGTGATATGGTGTCCGAGTTGGTAGGGAATTTGGTATATCTTTTGGGCATCGCCACTGTCAAACATTCGGTACATGCCACCCGTAGTGAGGATGACATAGTCAAAGTTTTCGCCATTTATTTTAAATTTTCCATGAGAGGGCTCAATGTGCTCGATCTTGGTGTTACAGTGGAGGGTGCAATTGTGTTGCTTTTGTAATAACTTTTTGAGCCGAGCGACTTCGGCGACAGCGTTTTGTGATTTGAGAATGGCTCGATTTTTTTCCCATTGGTATTCTATTCCAAGTTTTTTAAGAATCTCAAACCGATTTTTTACATGAGGATTCTTAAATATTTTTCTGTATAAATTAACTGAACAAGAACTAAATTCTTGATCACTAAAAACTTTATTGGTGACGTTCATTCGACCGCCACCAGTTGTTTTTAGCTTTTCACCAATATCTTTATTCTGTTCAAATAAATGCACTTCGCCTTGGAAATTATTGAGTAATAACGTTGTATAAATTCCCGCTGGACCGGCTCCGATAATGGCGATCTTTTTCATG
>CAYXXA010000057.1:0-3862 GCA_964468965.1 uncultured Candidatus Peribacteria bacterium | reverse complement strand
CCAAGTTTTCCTGTTGATTCAGCATGAGGACCTCCACAGAGTTCTTTGGTCCAGACTTTTCCAGTATCATCTTTGAACGTGTAAACCTTTACGATATCGGGATACTTTTCCCAAAAACTCCCCTCAACACCTTCAGCTTTTGCTTTTGCTTTGTCCATTTCGGTCAAAATTTGTTTGGCATTGGCTTTGATAGCATCGTTGACGTACTTTTCAACCGCTTGTTTTTGTTCGTCTGTTAGTTTTTCATCATGATTAAAATCAAATCGCAACCGTTTTTCGGTAATATTTGAACCTTTTTGATGAACATGATCACCAAGCACTTCGCGAAGTCCTGCGAGCATCAGATGCGTGGCCGTATGGTAGGCGGTTGTTTTCTCACTATGATCTGCTAGCCCACCAGCAAATTTTCCAGCTGCAGCACTACGAGAGGCGTCTGAATGAGCTTTGCTTGCGGCTTGGAAATCTTTTTCGAAATTTGGTGGAAGGAAATCACCAATCTTTTCTTTCATAGAGTCGATTGTTTCATTTTTATCAATTCTAATTCCAGACTGTTTTATCGCATTTTCCAGTAAAATTTCTTCAGTCATTTCTTGAGGGAATCCAAAAGTTTCAAAAAGCCAAAAGGCCTTCTTCCCATCAATAACACTGCCATTTTTCAGTAGTTTTGAAATCTCTCGTTCTCCTTTTTCAAGCGTTTTTCGAAATTGAGTTTCTTCGATTTCAATCTCCTTTAGAATATTTTTATCGAGTAAGTTGGGATAATATTCAGAGTAATCTTCGATCACAACTTTTGCGACCTCTACGCAGAAGTTATCATTAAGTCCAAGTTTTCGTCCGTTTCTGATAGCTCGACGAAGAAGCCTCCGAGTGAAATAATTTTGATCTAAATTTCCCGGAGTTGCTCCATCTGAAATCAAAAAAGTAGCGGCTCTGAGATGATCCATAATTACTCGAAAGGCAAAGGTTTCCGCGGGATTGGCTCCGTATTTTTTACCAGAAAGTGCTTCTATTTTAGTACGTAAATTCTGAAAAACAGAGCACTCGAAAACATCGGCTACATCAGAAATAGCGACTGCAATTCGCTCCAATCCACCACCAAAATCTACATTTTTATTTTTAAGAAATTCAACGCCATCTTTGGTTTTTTGAAATTCCATAAAAACGTTATTTCCGATCTCAAGAAACCTTCCACAATCACAGTTAGGATGGCATGGGGCGTCTTTATATATCGAATTTTCATGTAATTTTAGTTTGGCCCCAAAATCCCAAAACATCTCAGAATCAGGTCCGCCAGGTTCCCCAACAGGCATTTTTTCTGGACTACCAGCTCGAGACCACCAGTTTTCGTCAGTTCCGTATAGGAAAATTTTAGATTTGTTTAATCCATTTTTATGTGGATTTTCTTCTACAAGAGCCTCGATACCTTTTTCGGCGAAAAGTGACTGCCACATTTCAATAGACTCATTGTCGCGAGCAACTTTAAATTTTTCGTCTCCCGCGAAAGCTGTTACAAAAAAACGCTGAGGATCTAAGCCTAATTCCTCAATTAAAAACTGAAACATCCAGGTAATTTGCTCTTTCTTAAAAAAATCACCCAAGCTCCAATTTCCGAGCATTTCAAAAAAGGTAGTGTGTGAATTATCACCAACTTCATTGATGTCAACCGCCCGAAAGCACTTCTGTGAATCAGCAATTCGAGTACCAGACGGATGTCGTTCACCAAGAAGATAGGGAACCATAGGTTGCATTCCACTTCCGGTAAAAAGAGTTGTTGGATCATTTTCAGGTAAAAGGGGTGCTGAAGGAACAATCTTGTGTCCGGCTTTTTTTTCCATGAAATCAAGATATTTTTGTCGAAGTTCGTGTGTTGTGTATTCCATAGAAAGACTGATCATTAAATTCGTAAGAAAATATTACTCAAAGAAGACGATTTTTCAAAGTTTATTGATTTGTTTTTTACGATAGAGTGTGCTATAATTGGGAGAAGATAAGATAAAAAAGATGAAAGCTTTTCCAGTAGCTATGTTCGAAGACCAAAATTGGTTGATTCATACCTATGAGAAACTTCGGAATAAAAAAAATACTTTTGGAGGGAGTTTCTTTTCTATTTTGATTCTTAGCTTTTTTCTCTTTTTGACACCAATAGCCGATAATCATGAAGGTAGTATTATCCTTTTGAAATTTGGTATTTTCTTACTTTTTATTCTTTCTACTATTGGTTGGTATATTAAGAGTATGGAGTACTACAAATTCTGTATTAAATTTTTAAATTTTGAATATCGACAAAATCGATTCCCTCGAAAGATTACGTATGAAATTACCAAGTTTTCAACAGCACAAATTACGTTCTACATTTTAATGGCGTTTATTATTCCGGTTCTTTTGTCTCTCTTTTTTGATGAGATTTTTGATCTTACCTATCTTTATTGGGGATTTGGAGCTTTTGCAGTTTTTGTTGTTTTTCTCTTTTTATTAAAAATTGAGGATTTTTATGAAAAGCGAGATCGTCTAGAGGAATTAGAAATTTTAAGTGAGGCAATTATTTACCATGATCCGTTAGATGTATTGAGAGGACGTGGACATTATCAGTCAGCGGATGAAGCGATTGTTCATGATCAGCAAAAGAGAAAACATCGATTAGCTGCGGCTTCATTTAAAAAAGAAGAAGAGGAAGACTAGTTTCTTTTTCTAAGGAGGATGAATCCGCTAACAATCATGAAGATGCAGAGTGTTTGTCCGGTTGTAAAAATCCCAAAAAGTCCATCAGGCTCACGAAAGTACTCGATAAAGAACCGAAGGATACCGTAACCAATTAAAAAGATAGCGGTAAGAACACCTTTCTTTTGCCATAGTTTTTGCGTAAACCCAAAATAAAGTATACCCAAAAGTATAAGATTCTTTGTGACTTCATAAAGCTGACTGGGGTGCCGAAGTTGTTGGTCAATATGTGGGAAAATAACGCCCCATGATTGATTCGTTATTCGTCCGACTAGTTCTCCATTGATAAAATTTGCCCCACGTCCGAAGGCGAGAACAAGTGCCAAAGGGATAACAAGAATATCGGTTAATGCCAAGAGGGAAACTTTATGTTTTCGACTCCAAAGATAGGCAAAGATTAACGCTCCAATTAACCCGCCATGAATAGACATACCCCCATGCCATGGCTTGAAAATTTCCCAAAAGTCATAAAGGAACGTTTGTGGAGAATAGAATAAAAACTCGCCAAGTCGTCCACCTAAAACCCCTGAAAAAAAAGTTCCAAAACAGAAGTTTTCAAATTGTTCTTTTGTTAGATTTGAGGGGGTGTTTCGTTTTTTCCAGAGATACCAACCCCAATGGAGAGCAAGAAAAAAACCGAGAACATAAACAAGCCCATACCATCGGATTTCTAATCCCATAAAAGAGAACGCTACGGGGTCAAGATTCCATGTCCAGGTCATAACGATTTTATTTAGAAATTTTTCAGTATGAGCCATGAAACGAGAAGAAGGCAAAAAGGGAGCAATCTCGTAAAATTTGGCATTGTTACGAACAATATTATTCCATTTTTTTTAAATAGCGCAAATGGAAAGTTTTGTTAATTGTGTTTAAAGTTCTTAGTATGTAATCGATTCTTTATTTATTAAATCCTTTAAAAGATGAAAAAATTAGTAGTAATGCCTTTAATTCTCTCAGCGGCTTTCTTATTTACCGCTTGTAGTGATGAAAACCAAGAAGAAGCTAATGGTGTAAAAATTAACAGTCAAGCAGCCGCCAAACTTGATAAGTTAATTAAAGAAAAAGCGTCAGCAGCAACAGATGCAGCGACTGGTATGGTAGAAGATGCAGTAGAAGCAACGACAGATGCGGCGAAGAATGCAGC
>CAYXXA010000056.1:0-3915 GCA_964468965.1 uncultured Candidatus Peribacteria bacterium | reverse complement strand
CTATAACGCCTTCATATGCAGAATCAAGAATTCTATCGCCAAATTTCATAACTACAAATACTTGGTTTTTAGGTACAGCAAATGATTTTTGCAGGAGAGAGTATGTTTGAGAAGCTGTAAGATTTAGCTTTGTTTCTTGAATGAGTTTTTCAGTGCACTCAAATTTCTGGAATTTTTTCTCTTGGATCTGTTGTATTATCGTTTTTTTATCATTTTCAACAAGCTTTTCTCTTGTCCGATAAAATGTTATTCTAGTAACATTTTTTAAGTTTAGTAATTTCTTGCCCTGTCCAGATGATATAAGTATCACTTGTCCATTAATAAACGGAATTAGCAACTTCTCAATAATTGAATCCTTTGCAAAATTATAATAGTAATGTTTTCTACCATATTCAATAACTGCGTGATATTTCATATTCTAAATTTTTAATGCAACCTAACACTTACAATATACGGAACTTTTTTAAAATTTGCAAATAGGCTTCGCAATATACACATTGATCATGAGTTAACTGATATATTTCTAAAAAATGAATTATCAGAAAAAATTTACTCGTTGAAATTTCCTCAAAAATACTATAATTTCTTTATCGGCTGAGTTTATGAGTGTTTCCAAAAGATTTACTTCCGCTGTCTTTGATGACTTCCTTTAAGTGGAGAGCTATGAAACGGAGTTTATTTTAGATTCTTTCACAAATGGCATCGCCCATTTCGCTTGTAGAAACCTTTTTCTCGCCGTCGAGTCCTTTAAATAAGTCGTAGGTTCGATAGCCATCGTTGATGGCTTGATTAACGGCATTTTCAATGTTATCGGCTTCTTCTATAAGTCCAAAGGAATGACGGAGCATCATTGGAACACAAAGAATTTGTGCAATAGGATTGATTCTATTTTTCCCTGCGTGTTTCGGGGCAGAGCCTCCAGAGGGTTCATAAAGTCCAAATCCATCAGCCGAAAAGCTAGCCGAGGCAAGGAGTCCAAGGCTTCCAGAAAAAGTAGAGGTGAGGTCTGATAAGATGTCGCCAAAAAGGTTTTCGGTTAAAATATACTCAAACCAATCTGGGTTTTTGACCAATTGCATCGCACAATTATCGACCAACCAGTGTTCATATTCTACATCAGGAAAGTCTTTTGCCACCTCATCAACAACACTCCGCCAAAGTCGAGAGGAGTCTAAAACATTAGCTTTATCAACTGAGGCAATTTTTTTGCCAGACTTTTGAGCGGCTTTAAAGCAAAATTTGGCAATATGTCGAATCGTTGATTCATGATATTCACAGATGTCTGTAGCTAATCGTTCACCGTCTTTTTCAATAGTTTTGTGTTCGCCAAAGTACAATCCTTCCGATAATTCACGAAAAGTAAGGATTTCAAGCCCGCTTTCTGGGATTTTATCTTCTTTTAGGACGGATAGATGCTTCAGACTTTCCCAAACGCGTGCAGGACGAAGATTTATCTTTAAGTTCAAAAATTTTCGAATACCGAGGACCGCATTTTTTTCGGCATCTTTCCACTGCGGTTCAAATTGTTGGTCGACGGGTCCACCGACCGAACCATAGAGAACCGCATCGGACCATTGGCAAATGGCTTTTGTCTCGTCGGGAAAGTGATTTCTATGAACGGGCCAGGCGGCTCCACCGATCAGGGCTTCTTTTACTTCAAAGGTATGCTGATACTTTTCCTCAATTTTTCGTAAAACCTTTAGGGCTTCAGCACAAACTTCAGGTCCAATTCCATCTCCAGGTAGGCAGGCTATTTTATAAGTTTTCATTTTTGTTGTTGGTTAAATTTATGAATAAGCGTTTTATTTTCGAGTAAATAATCAAGGTCTGATAGATTTTCAAGTAATCGTTTTTTTGAAAACTTTGTAATTTCGAAATGGTACTCGTGATCGTGGTCATCAATGATTTTTTGGTTTTCAAGATCCACGGTTAAGGTGTTCCCATTTCCGAGTAGGTGCTGAACGATTGGTTCATCTAACTGGATGGGGAGGAGGTTGTTTTTTTCAGCGTTCCCTCGAAAAATATCAGCAAATTCACTAGAAATAACGACATCAAATCCTGCTTGTTTGAGAGCCCAGACGGCATGTTCTCGGCTACTTCCACATCCAAAATTTTTACCAGCAATAAGTATTCGGCCTTGAAGAGAAGGGAAGTCTGGATCCGCTTTTTTGAGGTTGAAAAATAGATTTTCACCTAATCCTGTTTTGGATGTGGTCGTTAGAAATTGAGCGGGAATGATTAAGTCCGTATCAATATCTTTTTGAGGCAGACGGGTGATTTTGGAAGTAAACTTTTCAAAGGTTTTCATATTAGTTATGGATTGATATTAAACTGTCTAGCACGCATAAGCATCTATTTGTTAAAGTACTTTTCAGGATTGGTTATTTTCCCTTCTATGGCACAGATAGCGGCCATGATTGGACTCATAAGATGTGTAAAGCTACCTGATCCCTGTCTTCCGACAAAGTTTCGATTGGAAGTCGAAGCACATCTTTTTCCTGCTGGAACTTGATCACCATTCATAGCGAGACACATCGAGCATCCAGAAGCACGAAAGTCGACACCTGCTTCTTCAAAAACCTGATCAAGCCCTTCTTCTATACACTGTTCACGAACAACTTCCGAGCCAGGAACGCAGAGCATAGTAATGGTTGGATGTATTGTTTTTCCCTTGAGTACTTTGGCAACTTCTCGAAAATCTTCAATTCGTCCATTTGTACAACTTCCAATAAAAACATAGTCGATTGGAGTTCCCTCAATAAATTCGCCACCTTTAAGATGGACATAATCAAGAGCCTTTTGAGCGGCGAGTGCTTTTGCTTCATCGGGGATTTCTTGTGGTTTTGGTATCCGTTGATTTACGTGGATAGATTGTTCAGGGTTTGTTCCCCAAGTGATAATCGGTTTTTGTCCTTCAATGTTTATTTCCACAACGCTATCGTATTGAGCGTTAGGGGCTGAGGCAAGAGAAAGCCATTGGTCAATAATTTCAGGGTTATCATTGATGACTTTCTGGCTATATTTTTTATCTTTCAGATATTCAATAGTTTTTTCATCAGGTGAAATTAAACCTGATTTAGCGCCACATTCGATCGCCATATTACAGATAGTCATTCGTCCCTCCATTGACATATTTTTAATAAACTCACCACAAAATTCCATAGCGTATCCCGTTCCCCCCTGAATACCTATTTCTTGAATGAGTTGAAGAATAGCATCCTTGGCGGTAAAGTATTTCGAAGGGGTGCCGATGAAGTTTACCTTCATCGTTTTTGGTTTTTCGAGTAGTAGTGATTGTGTCGCAAAAACATGAAGTATTTGAGAAGTTCCAATACCAAAAGCTAAGGCACCAAAAGCCCCATGCGTAGCGGTGTGACTATCACCACAGACAATGGTTTTTCCCGGTTGAGTGAGCCCCAATTCAGGTCCTGTAACATGGACAATACCTTGATGTCCACTCTGCACATCATAAATTTTTATATTAAAGTCTTCACAGTTTTTTCGTAGTGTTTCGACTTGTTTTCGGGTCAGTTGGTCTTTGTAATTTTCTCGTTCTAGATCCGTAGGAATAGAATGATCGACTGTCGCAATCGTCCGGCTTGGATCAAAAAGAGAAAGGTGCTTATCGCGTAAGGTCTGAAAAGCTTGTGGAGTTGTTACTTCATGAATTAACTGTAGATCAATAAATAAAATATCAGGGGCACCTACCTCATGTTTAACCACATGGGTATTCCAGATTTTATCGATGATATTTGGGGTCATAGTTTTAAAAATTTCAAATCAGCACAAATATAAGCACGAAGATTTTTTTTTCAATTTATTGACAAAGGAAAGTATAAATATCTTAATTTTTATCGAAAGTTCAATTAAAGTTAAGAGGTGATTTTCTTAACATTTTTAATATTATAGCATAAA
>CAYXXA010000055.1:0-3931 GCA_964468965.1 uncultured Candidatus Peribacteria bacterium | reverse complement strand
TTTTGCTTTCTCAGTCTAACTCTTTCAAGTGGTCGGTTCTATTATTGATTATTCACAACTACAAACGCCATTCGTCTTTTTATAAAATCTATGCTAGAATCTACGAGAATTTTTTATCCTTAATCTAAAACATATGGGAAAATCAGATATCGGTCTCATCGGCCTCGCTGTCATGGGACAAAACCTTGCACGAAATATTTCACGAAACCATAAAATCTCGGTTTATAATCGAACCTCATCTGTCACGGAAGATTTTTTGAACAAATACGGATCTGATACCCTCGTCGGAGAAACAGACCTCAAAGATTTCGTTGATTCTGTCACTTCGCCACGAAAAATTGCCATCATGGTCAAGGCGGGGAAACCCGTTGATATGGTTATTGAGAGCTTGATTCCTTTACTCGATGAAGGAGACACCATTATTGATTTTGGAAACTCTAATTACCACGATGTTATCCGTCGAGAAAAAGAATTGTCGGCAAAAGGATTTCATTTCTTTGGTTGTGGTGTGAGTGGAGGGGAGGAAGGCGCTCTAAATGGACCAAGCATGATGCCTGGAGGAAATAAGGAGGTTTGGGAAGATCTTCGACCCATTTTGGAATCAGTTTGTGCTGAAGATTTTGATGGAGGAAAATGTGTCACCTATCTCGGTGAAAATGGAGCTGGGCTCTACGTCAAAATGGTGCATAATGGTATCGAATACGGTGTCATGCAGATGATGGCAGAAGCCTATGAAATCCTATCAAAAGGGTATGGACTTAAAGCTGGTGAAATTGCTGATATTTTTGAAAAATACCAAAATGGAAAACTAGAATCTTATCTGTTTGAAATTTCTATTCCTATTTTACGAAAAAAGGACGAATCAGGAAATGACTTCCTGCTTGATAAAATTCTTGATAAAGCTGGACAAAAAGGAACAGGACGATGGACGGCAATGGACGCCCTTGAACAAGGGGTAGCCCTTTCGGTTATCACCGAAGCGGTTTTTGCCCGAACTATTTCGAGTATGAAAGACAAACGAGAAGTCTTCAGTAAACTTTATGATAAACCAAAACCAAACTTTGAAACACCACTTGAAGCATTTGTGGTACAACTCGAAGATGCCCTCTATGCGGGAATGCTGGTGAGTTATGCTCAAGGATTTTTACTCCTCAAAGCCGCAGCTAAAAATAAAAGCTGGGATTTTGATTATGCCGAAATTGCACGAATCTGGCAAGGAGGTTGTATCATTCGAGCAAAGATATTAAAAACACTCCACACCGCTTTTGGAAAAAATCCACAAGCCGATCTCTTGGAAATTCCCGAAATCGCTAAAGACCTTTCCAACAGTCTTCCAAACTTCCGAAAAGTCGTCGGAGAAGGTATGACAAATGGAATACCGTTATTTTGTCTCTCAAGTGCCCTTTCAAGTTTTGAAGCTATGACGAGTGCTCGAGGATCAGCTAATTTTATACAGGGACAACGAGACTTTTTTGGGGCTCACACCTTTTTCAGAACCGATAAAGATGGTATTTGGCATGCTGATTGGCATAAAGATGGCACAATTACTAAAATTAAATAATGGATACCATTGAAAATATATTCCGAGTCAACGAATCCTTTATCTTTACGATCTTTGGGGCTTCTGGTGATCTAGCAAAATTAAAAATATTTCCAGCTATTTTTGCCTTAGCCGAACAAAAAAGATTCAAAAAAAATTATGCTATCATCGGCTATGCTCGAAGTAAAAAAACAACAGAGGAATTTCGAACCACCTTTGAACAATCAATCAAAATAGCTCACAACAGTAAACTCTCTACCTATCAAGAAAAGATCCTTAGCGAGCTTCTCCAAAATGTACATTATATTTCTGGACAGTATGATCAGCTTTCTGATTTTCGGCATTATCGAAAATTTATTGATAAATTGAAACTCGAAAAACCAATAGAAATTTCATATTTCTCGGTTCCTCCAAGTGTTTTTGCACCTATTGTTGAGAACCTTGCTGGCATTAAAAATGAAAATGAAATACGACTAATTTTAGAAAAACCGTTTGGAACCGATGAATGTTCAGCGCGAGAGCTATTTCACTTTATCGCTCGATTCTTTGATGAAGAACACGTTTATCTCCTCGACCACTATCTCGGAAAAAAAGCCGTTCGAAGCATCCTCCCTCTTCGTCATGTCAATCGAATTTTAAACCTTATGCTTAAGGGAAAAGAAATCGCCAATATTCAAATTTCTGCTTTTGAAGATTTTGGAGTCGAAGATCGTATTGGATATTTTGATCAATCGGGAACGATCAAGGATATGATCCAATCACATTTACTACAAATTTTGGCACTCGTCACGATGTCGATTCCAATCGAAAAAAAGGCAAAAAATATTCAAAATGAAAAGTCAGCTATTCTGTCATCTCTTCATTTTGAGCCCAAAAAAACTAATATTTCACTCGGACAATATGCAAACTATTGCTCCGACCACGAAGCATGTAAACTTTCAAAAACCGAAACCTTTGCGGCACTCAAATTTTTTATTAACCGAGAGTCATGGTTCAATGTTCCCATCTTCTTGCGAACAGGAAAAAACCTACACGAAAAACACACATTTCTTACGATCGAGCTTAAAAAATTCCCTTTTCAAAAGGCTTCTGATCAACCAAACCGAGTCATTATCGAACTTTTTCCTGATGAGAAAATTCATATCAAACTCTTGGATGAAGATGGAGTAACCAGTCAGAACGAAGAAATAACAACCTCTGATTCTCTCGCCTGCACAGGAGATTATTGCCTTCCTCCACACAGTCTTCTTTTCCTTGATGTTATCCGCGGAAATAAAAAACATTTTGTGAGCTTTAACGAAATTCTTGCGTCTTGGCATTTTATAGATCGTGTTATCGAGTTTATAAAAAATGAAAATGTACCCGTTGAAGTTTATAAAATTGGATCGGCTGGTCCCAAATCACAAAATATTCTCACCGAAAAAGCTGCGTTTAAATGGTACAATCTGTACAAATGACAGTAACTTTTTTTTGTTATTCCGTTAAATAACGACACCTAACCAATAAAAACCACATTCCCATGACCTATAGGTTACAAACTTTCACCGATACCAATACCTTTTGGAAAACTATTATCACATCATATACAGCTTCAAAATCAAATGAAAGAGAGAATAAAAACTTTAAACTTATTGCCAGTGGCGGAAGCGCCGCTCAGATTTTTGACCAGGATTTAGACTTATCAGATACCAACATATTTATCGCTGATGAACGATTTATCCCCGAAGATCACGATGATTCCAATGCTAAATTACTACGATCAAAATTATTAGGAAGTAAACTCATTGCTTGGAACACTCAAGAATTTGATAGCCCTGAACAATGTGCTGAAATTTACGGTCAAAAACTTCCATCAACTTTCGACCTAGCCATCCTCGGTGTTGGACCAGATGGACACACCGCTTCCCTTTTCCCTCATATCCCTGAACTCGATGAATTGAATAAGAAATGTGTACATACAAAAACAAAAGAATTTGCTATTGAGGATCGGCTTTCCATGACTTTCTCAACACTTAAAACTTCCCAAAAAATTATGATTTTGATGATGGGGAAAGGGAAAAAGAAAATTTTAGAAAAAATTACCGACAAA
Source organism: uncultured Candidatus Peribacteria bacterium (assembly GCA_964468965.1). Taxonomy (GTDB): domain Bacteria; phylum Patescibacteriota; class Gracilibacteria; order UBA4473; family UBA4473; genus JALWQU01. The sequence continues at coordinate 302 of CAYXXA010000055.1, read as the reverse complement.
AATACTGATTTCCATGATTATCCTGCACGACGAATTTTGGATTTTAAGAATGTGGAAGTTTACTTTTTGGATATTTAACGCTGTAATCCTCCCTTTGGTTTCAAGGGGAGGTGCCGGAGGCGGAAGGGATAGTATTTCAAATACAAGTAGATTATTAAATTTGTTTCATATCCCCTCACCTCTTCGAAGAGCTCCTCCTTATCTCAAGGGGAGCGTAAGTGGAATTATTTAAAACGTAACCCACACAACACCACTTCTTTTGAAATCCCTAAAAAATATGCTAGAATCCTCGCAAATATAAC
>CAYXXA010000054.1:0-4458 GCA_964468965.1 uncultured Candidatus Peribacteria bacterium | reverse complement strand
ATCAAAAAAGATATTATCGAAAAAGTAATCAACCCTATTGGCAAAGAATGGATCGATGAAAATACCATTTTCCATATCAATCCGACTGGAAAGTTTGTCATCGGGGGTCCGCAGGGAGACTGCGGTCTCACGGGACGGAAAATAATCGTTGATACTTATGGTGGATCGGCTCGCCACGGTGGTGGATGTTTTAGTGGAAAAGATCCGAGCAAGGTCGATCGATCCGCCGCCTACATGGCACGACATATTGCCAAAAATATCGTAGCATATAATCTCGCCAATCGGTGTGAAGTACAGTTAAGTTATGCAATTGGCGTTGCCGAACCAACTTCCGTCCTTGTAGAAACTTTTGGTACTGGTAAAAAAAATGCCGAAGAACTCGAACAAATTGTTCGAAAAAACTTCGATTTAACCCCACAAGGCATTATTAAATCGCTTAATCTTAAACGGCCAATTTATCTACAAACCGCTACCTATGGACACTTTGGGCGAAATGACCTTGATTTACCCTGGGAAAAAATAATTGATCTAAACATCTAAATTCGGTTCTTTTTCGCTTCCCTTTAATTACAGGATAAGGGGATATATTTTGAAACTTCATTCCCAAATTCTTTTGAATTTTAAAGGCTAAACCCTAAACTTATTTTATGAAAAAAATTCTCATCACTGGCGGCGCTGGATTTATCGGAAGTCACACCGCAGTTGAACTTTTTGCCGCTGGGTATCAGCCTATTATTCTGGATGATTTTTCTAATTCTGAAAAATGGATTATTGATCGAATTGAAAAAATTGCGGATCAACGACCGATCGTATACGAAGGAGATTGTACCGATCCACATTTCGTTGATAAAATCTTTTCAAAAGAAAATATTACAGGAGTTATTCATTTTGCTGCTTTCAAAGCGGTTGGCGAATCTATCGACAAACCTATTGAATACTATCGTAATAATCTCGGCTCATTACTGACGATTTTAGAAGCCATGAAGAATCATAAAGTGAAAAATCTAGTCTTTTCTTCCTCCGCCACCGTCTATGGTGACCCCGATCGAAACCCCATTACCGAGACGGCACCAAAAAAGCCGGCCACTAATCCCTATGGGAAAACAAAATCGATGATCGAGGATATTTTGAAGGACAGTATTACGGCTAAAGAACCCTTTTCGATTATCCCACTGCGATATTTCAATCCTATTGGGGCACATCCATCTGGTCTACTTGGTGAACTTCCTATTGGAACACCAGCCAACTTAGTACCGTATATCAGTCAGACGGCTGCTGGAATTCGTCCAAAGCTATCGGTTTTCGGTGATGACTATGATACGCCTGATGGTACTGGTGTTCGTGATTTTATCCATGTGGTAGATCTAGCAAAGGCTCATATCGCAACCCTACAATATCTGGAAAAACAAACCGCTCCATTTTACGATATTTTTAATGTTGGTACGGGAAAGGGGACAAGTGTCAAAGAATTGATTGAGACTTTTGAACAGGTGAACCAGGTAAAAGTCCCCTATCAAGTAGTCGATCGAAGGTCGGGCGATATCGGAACCTGCTTTGCCGATCCCAGCAAGATAAATAAGGTAATTGGTTGGAAAGCTGAATTTGCCATTGAAGATGCGCTACGAGATACCTGGAAATGGCAACAAACACTATGATAAATCCAAAAGTATCCATCGTCATCCCCTGCTACAACCAAGGACAATATCTCAATGATTGTCTCGGAAGTTTAAAAAATCAAACCTTTCAGGATTTTGAAGTGATTATCGTCAATGACGGTTCAACTGAGAAAATAACACTTGATATTTTAGATAAAATCCCCCTTAATCCCCCTTCCAAAAAGGGAGCCGTAAAAGTACTTCATAAAAAAAATGGAGGACTTTCTTCCACTCGAAACCATGGAATAAAACACGCCAAAGGTGATTGGATTGTTCCTTTAGACGCCGATGACATGTTAGCTCCCACTTATCTAGAAAAAACGCTAAAATTAGTCGAAAACAAAAACCTAGACTTTGTAGCCACCTGGATAAAACATTTCGGACTTACCGATTCCATCTATAAAACTCGACTGTTTCCCGCATTAGAACGATTCAACAATTTTCTTCCCTATTGTGCTCTTTTTAAAAAAGAAATTTTTGATCAGGAAAAATATGATGAAAACTTCAAAGAAGGCTTTGAGGATTGGGACTTGTGGATTCACATTGTAAAAAAATTTAATGGAAAAATTATTCCAGAACCTTTATTTCTGTACCGAAAAAAAGAAACTTCGATGCTCTCGGACGCCCGAAAAAAGTATTTCAAAATTATTTGGCAGATGTGGCGAAAGACTCCTTAGAAATCTAAATCATTTTTACTTCGCACCGCATACACCTCTCGCACACCATGTTGTTTATGTAGTGCTTTAATAACCTGATCCATCTTTATTTTAGATTTTAAAATTAAATTAAAATTAAGTAAAAGCACGCTACCTTTCTCTCGAGACTCTACATTGAGCAGTTGATGTTCTCGAACATTTTTTTCCAAAAACTTTGCCAAAACTGATTCATCGTATTCCTTAGATTCAACCTTAACATGAAGGATATAGTCGAACCGTGGTAACTCTCCAAATCCCGTGTAGTAAACCAGAAGAATGAGCGAAAGTAAAAACGGAATACTAATACTCGCTACCCAAATAGCACCAGCACCAATGGCAAACCCCGAAACAAGCGATAAGAAGACAAAAACTAAATCACGCGGGTCTTTGATGGCGGTTCGAAAACGGATAACCGAAAACGCCCCAAACATACCAATCGCTCTAGCCACATTATCTCCAATAACCATCAACACCACCGCTGTAATCACTGTCACAAGTAAAAGCGTCGTCGTAAATGAGGGTGAATAGGATAATCCACGATGTGTTTTTTTGTACGTCAGTGCGATGAAAAATCCCGCTAAAGTAGCAGAGAAAAGTACCAAAAATGTCTGAACCATGGTTACGTCCACTGAAAATATTTCACTAAAATCTATATTCATATTATTCGATTTTTTAACATATTAAAGCTGTTTATAGCCGTACAATACTTTGAAAACCCTTGTGATTCAAGTTTATAGGTATCGATAATATTTTTAAACCAGAGGGGCATTTTGTCTGTGAATTTTGCCTCTAGTATTACTTTTTTTTCGTATTTTTTTTGCCAATCCAATGGATGATGTGTCACAGAATCAACCATCGCAAAAGCCAAATCATAATCAATCGTCACTCGAAAATTTGAATTAAAAGATGATACAAACGGTTTCCTTTTACATTTTACCCAAACTTGCGGCTCTAATTTCGCCTTCAACAACCAGTGCAAACATTCTTCCGTAAAATCATTATCCCACTTTTGTAAATAACAGGAACTGGGATCGCGTAATATGGCTCTAAAGGCTTCAAGCCCAATCGATTCACGATCTTTTATGATAACATTCCCCTGTTTTCGTTTTACCTCCAAAAACCCAGATACATCAGATAAATCATAGTAACGCATTCTAAGTTTTTTTCGATATTCAAGTCCCCATTGAACAGCTCTATATGCCCCTAATGCATAGGTATCATAATAACAAGAATAACAATCATAGTAGTCTTTGTTTTTCGTATAGGGATCGATTTCCATATGCTCTAGGAGGGAGGGAATAATTTTATCCGCATGACTTTCTGGCATAAGATATTTCACCTCATATCGACGAAAATGCTTTTTCACTCTAAGTTCCATTTACTTTAATGATAGAGACATCTTCATGGAAGTAAAAATAGGATGATGAAAATATTGATTTTAAAAAGGATTTATATAGATTTTATACAATGAAAATTGCTGTCATTGGTCTCGGATATGTAGGGTTTCCTTTAGCTTGTGCTATTGCCAAAAATACAACGCATGAAGTAGTGGGTTTAGATTTAGATGAATCAAAAATAAAATCTATTCAAGCAAAAAAATCCCCAATAGAAGACGATCAAGCCGAAAAAGATATACAAGAAATTTCCTTTGAAGTCTCAACCAATCATAGTATTTTAGAGGGAACAGATATCTTTTTAGTTTGTGTACCAACCCCGATTACCGAGGGGTACCTTCCCAATTTAAATCCCGTCAAAGGCGCTACCAAAACCTGTGCCAAATATCTCAAAAAAGGCGGAATCGTCGTAATCGAATCAACGATAAATCCAGGAGTTTGTGATGATATCGTGACACCCATCTTGGAAGAAGAAACAAAAATGAAAGCTGGTGTTGACTTTGATGTAGCCCACTGCCCAGAACGAATTAATCCGGGTGATCCCAAATGGAATGTTTATAATATTCCACGAAATGTCGGAGCCACTACGTCTGAGGCTTGTAAAAAAGTGGCTGACTTTTACCGAGAAGTTTTAGTTTCTGGAACTGAAGTCCATGAAATGAATACCCTAAAAGAAGCGGAAGCCACCAAAATTATCGAAAACACTTTCCGTGA
>CAYXXA010000053.1:0-4495 GCA_964468965.1 uncultured Candidatus Peribacteria bacterium | reverse complement strand
GCAGGGCTTTTTTACATTATTAATATCATTAATAACTGATATTATAAGGTTAGATACAGAAGAGGTATATTGATTTAACTTTACTTATCGTAATCAACCCTATATGATTTTTATAAAAATAAACATGAAAAATAAAGCCTTTACCTTGATCGAGTTAATAGTAGTCATGGTTATAATTGGAATTATGGCAGCGGTGACAATTCCTATTTATAATGGTTATGCTAAGAGAGCACGGGATGGGACTCGAACCTATCATTTAAGAATACTGAAACAGGCTTTTATGGGGTATTTTGTGCATCACGAAAACTATCGGTTGGATGATTCTGGTTGGCATGGAGTAGGCGCTGGGTGGTTAAATTATCAAGATGGAAATGTTTACATCAATGATATACTAAAAACGCTTCTTGATGCTGAGCAAATCGATGCCTATACGTATAAAGATCTTACTCAAACAGATCGTGGATACATGTATTACCCATGTGATTGTAATGGTTCACTAGCTAATGATGATACGGTTTGTGAGGGGTTCTCACTGTCGGCAACACTGGAAGATTTACCGAAAGATGAAATCATTATTGAGGGAAAAAAGTATCAACTTAGTGAGGATATGGTTCGTGGAAACCAAAATCCACCAGCAGGCGATTTGGCGATTGGTGCAAAAGTTTGTATGGGAGGTTCAAAAACCAATTCGATATTTTTTCGATATGGGAAAAATTATGCGGTTGGGGTGAGAAGACCCTAATAAGTACTTTTTAAAAAGTAGGGACAATGCTCTAGTTTTCTAGACAATAAGAGTGGTGATAGGCACGATTTGGTCCATGACAGAGTCCAGTAGCGTGATAGATTTGGTAGTGGGGATGTCGAGGGTCGTGCGGAGCAATGATGGTTGACGGTGGGTTATGAATAACCGGTGGCGGTCCTGAAATAGTAGGTGTTGGTGTATGAATAACCGGTGGCGGTCCAGAAGTAGTAGGTGTCGGCGTATGAATAACCGGTGGCGGTCCTGAAATAGTAGGTGTTGGTGTATGAATAACCGGTGGTGGGTTATAGGTTACAAATGTTGATGAATGGATAACGGCTGGAGCTGGTGAAATTACGGATGTGTTTGACCGTATTACAGCTGGTACGCCATATCCTCCGTATCCATAAGCATAGACATTGCTATACAAAAAACTACTAGCACTGAAAAGGGCTAGTGTGAGTACGGAGAGTATTGATTTCTTATTCATAACTCATACATACCATAAAATAAAAACAATGCAAGTAAAAAGTCTATTCATCCTACTTAAGTCGCTAATAGATTTAATCGACATCGTTGTTCGACTCGTTTGATATAGTGAATAATTTCGGTGGGTACTTCAATATCAGGAACAATTCGTAGTCCACTCAAATCCGCTGCCAGAACACAGTCAGCTACTGAAAAAGTTGGTCCCATGATAAAATATTCATCTTCTACTTTATCGATAATTTCGTTTAGATGTGGACGGATCGCCTTATTAAATATTTCAACTCGTTCATTTTTCAATTCTTCAAAGGTTTTACCTCGCTTTGCTTCTTTTGATTCACGATAGTATTTTTCACCTGTTGGAAATTGTTCGAATTCTGATCGATAGTGTGTTAAGTACCAAGGAATCAGTAGATCGAAATACTGAGGAATATTCACCGCAACCATGGAAGCCCATTGAAGTTTGCCTTCAATAGGACCAATGAATCCGATGGGATAGGGATGTCTTTGTTCTATTTCTCTCAAAATATTTAGACTTTCATTGATAATTTTACCGTTTCCAAAATCTATAATAGGGAGCATCGTTGGAAGTCCTAGTTTCTTTGGTGTTACATCGTCATCATAACTCAAGACGATTGATTCATAATCAATGCCTTTGAAAGCGAGAAAGAGACGAACGCGTTGGCAAAATGGGCAGTGTGGATAGTGGTAGAGGATCATGATTTTGAATAATAACCAAGATTTTATAAACTCTCTGCCTCTCCCTTTGTAAAAGAGGGGCTATAGGGATTTTCTTCTAATAATGACATTTTTTCTGATTTTTTTAAACTATTTGTATGGAATTTGGTAGATTTAAAAATTTAGTCTTAAAAACGAAGCAGTGTAAACTTCGATTATATCGAAGATCAGACGTTGAGTCTTGTTTTAAAATACTGCAAAAGTATCCAGAAATTACAAGATTTACACTGTTTGATACGCCCCAAAAAATTGAGGAAACCTATGAAAATTTTGAGAGCGGAGGGAAATATGAGTTGAACTTTGCAATTCTGGTAAAAGGTGAATTTATTGGACGATGTGGTTTACATAAACTCGATGACAAGGAAAAATCAATGGAGTTTGGTTTTTGGATCTCACCAGCCTTTCAGGGGCGAGGTATTGGGACAGAGGTATTAAGAGAAATTTGTCGATTTGCTTTTGAGGATTTAGGTTTATCAAAATTGGAAAGTGGAGCTTTTGCTGAGAATATCGCTTCAATTCGGGTTCATGAAAAGGTAGGATTTCAGGTTGTTGGGAAGGGAGTAAAAAAATTTAAAAAGCATGATAGACCTATTTCACATGTAGATTTTGAATTATTAAAAAAGGATTTTCATAAACTCAAAAAATGAAGATAAAAACCTATCGTCCTCATGAAAAATGGCCTGATTCGGTTGTTTTGCCAACGCAAACTCATGGAAATAATATTGTGGAAATTATTACAGGTCAGGAGCATTTGTCAGATTGTGATGGGATTTGGACTTGTATTTCGACTATGGGAGAAAAAAAACGAAGGACTTTTCAACTTGGCATTAAAACGGCGGATTGTGCTCCGATTTGTTTTTGGGAGGAAGAACGATATGGTATCCTTCATGCGGGTTGGCGAGGGCTGTGTAATGGGATTATAGAAAAGATGTTATCAAAATTTGAAAAACCCAATGTTTGGGTTGGTCCGATTCTTCCACAATTCGAGATACAAAAAGATTTTTGCTATGACCAGATTTATACCAAGTTTGGTGATCGGTTTTTTACCTCCTCTCGGAATTCCCCTTTTCCACAAAGAAGAGGGGATAAGCGGATTTTATTTGATTTCAAGTCAGCGTTGGCATTGATTTTACCGATGGCAAAATTTGATAATCGATCGACTTATGAAAAAAAAGACCTAGCTTCATGGAGAAGAGATCAAGATAAACGGAGAAATTTGACGATTATTTCGGCTTAAAAGTAAGTCTTGAGGCCTTAATCTATCTAAAGCTGTTGACTAGGGGTTATGCCATATCTTCGTTAGTTTTTGGATTTAGGTAGGCCTTTAGTTGTTCGAAGTTTGGTTCTCCGCCCATCTTTTGTTCTTGGATATAAAGCAGTGCTGTTTTAAATTTTTCGGGATTAATTTCACCACTATTATCAAAAATACCGAGCTGAATCATTCCGTCTCGTGCGAGTTCGGCATTGTTTTGTTCCGCACCACCATCTGATCCAGTTAAATCTCCCTGAGCAGGATGAAACCACTGGAAAGCCCAATCAATTTTTTTCATTTCTGACGGTGTCATAAGGCGTTGATTGATTTTATCTCCGAGTCCTCCGATATAGTGACGGAAAACAAGTTTGGTAAATTGTGAAGCTTTGTCATCTATAACCGCAGTAGCTAGATCAATTATTGGTCCACCTTGTGTTTTAAAAAACCCTTGATCATGCGTAACGCTCGTAAGCCCCTTCATTTCAGCGATGTACATCATTAAGGCTTTGTTAACCTTTTCCGTTAGGTTTGAGTCGGCTACATCGGTCTTGAATCGCAAAACTCGACCACCAAAAAGCGGTGCCTCCATAATCAAATTATTTCCTTCTGGGTAAGCGTATAGTCTGTTATTTATTTGAAGGGGGCTATGTTTACTATAGGGTACTTTATTGCCATTTTTATCTGATCCATAGCCTGTAATGATAGCTTTTGTGATATCCGGACCTGTTTTTATTTCAGGTTTTTTATGTATTGTGATGCCCAACTGTTTTGCGATGCTTTCATTTAATTCCCGTTTCCGACCCTCATCATCGGCAAACCCCGCATCGATAATCGCAAACACATCGGCATAGATTTCCGCCTTATTGGATGCGGAAAGATCGAGCTTTGTATTCGTCATGATACGCTGAAAAACCGCTTGCTCCTGTGGATTATCAGGTTTGAAAAACTGCCCAAAAGACCGCAGAGTGGCTTCGTGTTGATCGATAAGAGCTTGAGCTTGTTTTAAAACGGAATCGGGTTGTCCCATTTCTTGACAAACCTGAACGACACGATTTCTCAAACCAGCAATATTTTGTGGTTTTATTTTTGAAAAAATCTGTTCTCGTAAAGCGGTTACTTCAAGTGTTTTTTCATGAACATCTCTTTTCTTTTGGGGAATTTTTTTAGTTAACACAACAGTAGTTGTTTTAACCTTTTCCTCTTCCCCTGCTAATTTTTTATCTTTTTGAGCCAGTTCAGCTTTTTTCACTCGTTTTGCCTCAACAGATTGAGCCAGTTCA
>CAYXXA010000052.1:0-4900 GCA_964468965.1 uncultured Candidatus Peribacteria bacterium | reverse complement strand
CGGTATTTTCAGTTGGAGTTGGAGCAGCGGCTTCTTGTGTTGGAGCAAAAGGATTAGTTTCCGCTACGGTAGCAGGTTCGGTAGGCGTGACAACATCTGTCGGAAGTGGTGCAGCAAAAGGGTTGGCTTCCGTTGTTGTCGCTGATTCGGCTGGTGCGTCAAGGGTAATCGCTGGATCCAAAGAGGGCGTAGAGCTGCTCTCTTGGGTAGCCGTCGTATTATCCGTTGCTACAGCGGTACTAGTACTGCCACCTTGTGTATTTGCATCATCCTCATCTTTATGAGAACCACCGAGACCGAAGTGAAATTTTACCATTTTTTTTGTGTTTTATTTTTTGATTTTTTTGGTTCAATCTAGATACTTTACTTGATTTTCTATAAAAAAACAAGTTTTTCATTTATTTTTTTCTATGGACATTTCTCAATTTTTGTCGCAGGTTTCCGATTTAAAGGCAAAGGCCTCCAAGTCTTTTGCTCAGATTAGCACAATCGAAGATGTTTCTCAATTTTTTCAGGACTATTTAGGTAAGAAAAGTGAGTTAGGGGACTTATTGAAGCAACTGAAACAATTTTCTCCTGAAGAAAAGAAACAAGCCGGTCCGGTGATTCAGCAGTTAAAAACAGAACTCAATACTCAATTTATTCAAAAGCGAGATGACTTGGAATTTAAAGCCCTTAACGATAAATTAAAATCTGATTGGATTGATGTAACCAAGTCACAACCATTTCGAAATGGAAATCTTCATCCCATCTCTAAAGTTCAACGACGAATTGAAGAAATTTTCCATGGGATGGGGTTTGAAGTGGCAGATGGTCCACATGTAGAAACAGAGTGGTTTAATTTTGATGCACTAAATATCCCATCGACACATCCGGCACGGGATATGCAGGATACTTTTTTTGTGAAAACGGGAAACGAGGATTCTCACAAAAACTCTGTGCTACGAACGCATACTTCATCGGTGCAAATTCGTAGAATGATAGAGAGAGGGGCTCCAATACGAATGATTTGTCCAGGTCGAACCTTTCGGAATGAAGATGTAGATGCGACACACGATGCTCAATTTTACCAGTTTGAGTGTTTGCTTATTGATGAGGATATAAATCTCTCACATTTAAAAGGGGTTTTAGAGCGATTTCTTTCTGAGTTTTTTGAAAAAGAGATGAAAATCAGAATTCGTCCTGGATATTTCCCATTTGTTGAACCTGGGTTAGAGATTGATATTTGGTTTGAAATTCCCGGAAAAGAAGGGAAATGGTTAGAGTTACTTGGAGCGGGCATGGTACACCCCAATGTTTTAAAAGCAGGTGGGATTGATACAGAGAAATATCAGGGTTTTGCCTTTGGGGTTGGACTGACACGGCTAACCATGATGAAATATAGTATTGATGATATTCGACTTTTAGCCTCTTCAAAGTCAGAATTTTTAGACCAGTTTTAGGTAGCGATTATAAAAAAATTAAAAAAGATAGATTTAATGTGGTTTTAAGGATAAGTTTTTAAGTTCACTGTTTTTTGACTGTGTATTGATATAGTTTTTCTAAAATTTGACAAAACCCTTTTCCTGACTAAAATCGCGAGCGAATGGCAATAAAATAAAATATGGTTTCCCTTTGGTATGATAGATAAGGGGTTTTTATTACGTTTTGTTTATTGCTAAAAATAATTGATTATTGAAACCCTATGACGCCTAAGAATCTTGGAAGATTTCAAAAAAGAATTGCACAGTTTAGTGAAAAAGTTCAACACTTGATAGCGAAAGGGAAAGATCAAAAGTTTATTACCGAACAAGAATTACTTAAGGTTGTTCCTAATGTTGAAGAGAATTTAACCCTTTTAGATGAGCTTTATGAGTTGTTTTTGGATTTAGGTATAGATGTGATTGATGTGAAAGAAGAAAAGATATGGAAAGATCGGATCAAAGCGAAAGAAGAGGGGCTTCAGGTAAAAGTAGAAGAAGTTGAGCCAACTGAAGAAGATTTAAAAAAAGAAGAGGTTGAAAAAGAAGAAGATGAGAACGACTTTGTGGATTTGTCAGAAATTTCAAATGACTCAGTCCGAATGTATCTCAATGAGATTGGACGAGTTGATTTATTGACAGCTCAGGATGAGGTGGATTTAGCTAAGCGAATTGAAAAAGGAGATTTGAGTGCAAAACAAGCCTTAGCGGAAGCAAATCTTCGATTGGTGGTTTCTATTGCTAAGCGGTACATTGGACGAGGACTTCCTTTTCTTGATTTAATGCAGGAGGGAAACTTTGGACTCCTTCGAGCGGTTGAAAAATTTGATTATACGAAAGGGTTTAAGTTCTCAACTTATGCGACTTGGTGGATTCGTCAGGCTATAACAAGAGCGATTGCGGATCAAGCACGAACGATTCGGATTCCAGTGCATATGGTCGAGACGATCAATAAACTCACCCATACGCAACGACGACTTCAGCAAGAACTTGGACGGGAGCCGTCTCCAGAAGAGATTGCTATTGAGATGGATCTTGATCTTAAAAAAGTAAATCATATTCTCAAGATTTCTCAGGATATTGTTTCTCTAGAAGCACCAGTTGGATCGGAAGAGGATTCAAAATTGGGAGACTTTATCGAAGATGAGAGTGCGTTGTCGCCATTTGAAACGGCTCATCGAGAGATGATCAAGGAGAATATTACAGGGTTGCTCGAATACCTATCGGCTCGAGAGCAAAAAATTATAAAAATGAGATTTGGACTTGATGATGGAATTCCTCATACACTTGAAGAAGTTGGGCGAGAATTTAACGTAACCCGAGAGCGAATTCGACAGATTGAAGCGAAAGTGCTGGAAAAACTGCGGATGCATCCTATGTCGGTAAAAATATCTGATGATCCTTCAAAGCGAGAACAGTATAATGACTCTCTTTTTAAAACCTAGATGAAAAAATCTTAGTGAATCCCTAGTGGGGAAAAGATTGATTTTCATTTTTAAACGACTATATTATCGATCGATCATAGACTAGGAGAGAGTCTGGTATTCAAACTTATAAACTCAACAACATTATGGCAAAAACGAAATCACAAGACGATAATAAAGTACTCTTAACCAAAGAAGGGTTAAAGAAACTTCAAGCGGAGTTGGAACAACTAAAGACGACTGGACGAAAAGAAGTTTCAGAGCGTTTGGCTGAAGCGATTTCTTATGGAGATCTAAGTGAAAACGCTGAATACGATGAAGCCAAAAATCAACAGGCTTTTATTGAAGGACGGATTCTTGAACTAGAAGAACAAATAAAAAATGCAGAAATTATTGAAGAGGGACAAAAGAAAGGAGTTGTTCAGATTGGTTCAACCGTTATCCTTCAACGAGAGGGAGAAAAAGATAAACACGAATACACGATTGTCGGTTCGACCGAAGCCGATCCTATTATGCGAAAGATTTCCAATGAATCTCCAGTTGGAGAGGCTATTATCGGAAAAAAATTGAAAGATAAGGTAAAAGTTGTCGCCCCTGGTGGTGTTTATGAATACACTATCGTAAAGGTTTCCTAGCGTAGGTTAAACCTTTTTGGTTTTGAGTATAGGGGGGCGAAAAATTCGGTGATGCAAGATATGGGATATGAAGTGTCATGGTATGACTTGGACAGGATATAAGCGGGAATGAAGTCGAGTCTAGGCAAAACAGAAATGTGTTTCGTAGAAAACTTATTTTTACTTTACACCTATATACTCACAAGAAAATTTCTTATATCCATTTGGTAATCCAGCTACTATTCCGTTCGATGTATTTATAGTGTTCCCATTACGAGAGAGGTATAAATAGTACTTATTTAATTGTTGTTGTGTTAGGTTTTTTTCTTTTAGTTTTTTGATAGCCATTAGCTCTGCTTTAGATCCTGATCCATATTTTTCTTGCAAACAATGGTATACAGCCACCAGTTGGTTTTCAAAATTCTCCTCAGTAGGATTTGGGCTAGTGATAATTTTATCAACTATTTCTGAGTAAACGTTTAAGGTAGATTTTGTTGTTACTTCTGTTTGTTTAGTATGGTTCTGTTTAGCAATACACAACTTTGGATCTTTATCTCTGCAAACACTCAAACCAGTAATAAACCCCATCCCCTGGAAGTTTGAACAACTGAATCCACACTCATCTTCAAGACAGGATGGTTCTGCCCTTAGTTCTTCACACAAATTCTGATTATGATCCTTCCAGGCGTAATACCTAAAACGATTAAAGCTATGGAAATCAGCACTATTGGAAAAATTTTGTACTTAAAAATAGAAACTAAAGAAGATATAATAACACCAATATAGCCAGTGGCAATTATTAAAAAATATTTTGAGGCCGATCCGGAAAGTCCGAGCAGAATACCAAACCCCAAAAAGGGGAGTAGTAATAGTGAAATAACCAAAATAATTATACTTAAGTTTTTAATCGTTTTTTTCATAGAAAGATAGGTTAGGTTTAACTAAAGTTGAGCGATTTTTTTGTATCCTAAGTGTTAGAACCTATAAATAAATAGAATTCTAAAGAGATGTGTTGACTTTTTCCGCAAAAGTTATAGTAATAAAGTATCTATATTATTACAATAGAGAACAATGATAAAAGAATACCCATTCCATAAAGCTTCTTCGGTTACTTTTGAGGGAAAACCTCAGATTCCACCCCTTATAGAAAGAGCAAAAGGAAGCGAACGAGGATGGTACGAGGATAGAGATATTAGGGTAATTGAGTATGAGTCAAGTATACCTGGTTTGAGTGAAATCGACAGACTAAGGACTGAGTGTCTTAGGGCCTTTTATATTTTGAAGGATAACCAATATAAAGAAAATGATCTATTAACTGGTGATGAAATAGAAATGATTAAATCTAGTGAACTAGAAGAAGATCTTTCTATTCAGAAGGAGCTTTCCATTATCCATCGTAAAC
>CAYXXA010000051.1:0-5274 GCA_964468965.1 uncultured Candidatus Peribacteria bacterium | reverse complement strand
CCATCTTCGGCATCTGGATTTAGTTATTCTATTAGACCCAACGTTAGTAGGAAATGAACTTTCTTATGAGGATATTCTTAAGGGGTTAAAAGATGATGGTCTTTTAGTGATCAATACTTCTAAAAAAATTCCTTCAGTTTTTAATGAAAAATTTAAGGGAAAAATTTATCATCTACCAGCTACTGAGATTGCCCTCGATACTGTTGGAAGGAATGTGCCAAATGTTGCCACGATTGGAGGATTAACCAATATTTTAGATCTCGATAAAGCCAAAATGAAGAAGATAATGGAAGATAGTCTGGCTTCGGTTTTTCCTGAAAAAATCGTGGAAAAGAACATGGTGGGATTTGAACGAGGCGAAAAAGAAATTTTTGAAGTTACCAATTAATATGTCAACGAAAACGATAACCGATCTCAAAGTTGTTCATTCTAGTCTAACGCCGACTACAGCCACGTGGAAAGATCTTTCAGAAGAAGGGGCCGTCATTGCGGATACTGGTAATTCGGAACTTTACGGAACCGGAAATTGGGTGCCAAAGAAGCTAGATTTCTATGATAAAAATTGCATTAACTGTAGTCTTTGCTGGGCAGTGTGTCCAGATGATGCGATTATTTTCGATAAAGAAGGAAATATGAAAGGGATTGATCTGGATCACTGCAAAGACTGTGGTATGTGTGTAGAAATTTGTCCTGCGAATAAGAATCCTGATCCGGAAAAACATGCACTAGTTTTTGAGGATGATTACCGAGACGATTTTTAAGTACTTTAGAAGAAAATGAAAGGACTTGTTTTTCTATAAAAAAGTTTATACCGGTCCTTTTGCCAAAAGAAAAAGTGATTCTGCACGGCTATTCTTTTTAGATACTTGCAAGGTTAGAAACCCTTATCAGTATGGAATAGTACAAAGTCAAAAAGAGCCCCAAGATTTTTTTGGTAGTAATCAAAACTAATATGTTTTTCACGATTTCCAGCTTTCCCGACAGCATGAACTCGTGCTTTGTGAGGAGCCATTGTTGCCGAGCTATTAAAAGTAAATGAAATATCGTCAGTTGTTTCTAGATTTTGAATAGAAAGAAAACAGGTTTCTTTTACAGGTTGTGTCCAGGTTGTAAATCCGGAAGTTGTTGAAAGGAAGTTTGGAAGATCTGTGGTACTGGTTCCAATTTTGTCGATAGTATGCTGACTACTATCATTGCAAAGGATTTTCCACTGAAATGATTTTCCATCAGGTTGTATGTCAATACTAAAGTCAGACACCACTTGTGGATCGTAGAGCATATCGTTTTTAATATCATGGATAAGACGGAATTTTTGTGATTCACCAGGAGGAAGGGTGAAAGCAAATGTAGGGACATCATTACTTAGTGTTAATGTGGTGTTAGTAAGAGTGTCAATGGGAATAACGGTATTTTCAATATTCTGTACAGGGCTTTTTTTGAGTTCAAGGAGAGCTTTTTCTACACCAGACTCAGCAGCAAAATAGGCTTTTTCGGAAAACAAAAAGTCAGAAGAAAACTCAACTTCTTTGACTAACATTTTAGCAGCTCCAATGCCGATAGTTAAAATCATAGCCGAGAGAACTACTGCTATAAGGAGTATGGAGCCGTCATGTTTAGGTTGCATAGGACGATACATATTTACTTTTGGTATTTTCTAGAAGATATAGTGGTTTGTATATCAAGGGCAATGTTGGGAAACTTTTTAGACTCGACCTGTAAGACCATGGTGACTTTGGGTTGAAGTTGAAAATCTTTTATGTCGATATTTGTAAAAGGGTCTTTTTTGGGAGAGACCCAAAATAAAGCATTTTTTACTCGAAAAGAGGGACTAAAAAGAGGTTGCCCGTTCATCGTAAGGTTTTCTCCATGTTTTTTAAACTCAAAACCTCCATTGATATAAAGTTGAGTTTGGGGGCTTCCTAGATCAAGTGCAGGAATGATGGTTTCGGCTTTTTGGTAATCAATTGAATAATTTTTTATTTTATCAGATATTCGAAGAAGTGCGAAGTTAGCCTGTTGTTGGAGTCTTCCAGATTCTTCATTTTGTTGATTAGTCTGCATGAGGATCCAAAAACTCCCCAGCACCGTTGTCAGTAGCAGGGCTGAAATAACCATGGAAACCAAAAGTTCCACAAGTGTGAAAGCCGAGTGTTTATATTTCATTTTTTCCAGTCGGTTAGAACTTGTGACATGCTGATTTTTTGTGGTTGTCCTCTATTCTCCCATGTAACTTCGCAGGTAAATTTTGCAGATATAGGTTTGGGGGGGGTATCGGTATTGTTTTGTATTTCTGTAATAACAAGTTTTCGGTTGAATATCA
Source organism: uncultured Candidatus Peribacteria bacterium (assembly GCA_964468965.1). Lineage (GTDB taxonomy): Bacteria > Patescibacteriota > Gracilibacteria > UBA4473 > UBA4473 > JALWQU01. Next base: position 2,954 of record CAYXXA010000051.1, on the reverse strand, counting down.
GATTGCTGGCAGTTCCATTATAGTCCACTAATTTATCAGTTCTTTTTTTTAGCTGAAAAGATCCACTAGATTGTACCTTTAATCCAAAGTCATTTTTACAATTAGTTGTTGCATTGGCGGCTTGTACGGTTGGATTTTCTGAAATCTGAAGTTCTATTCCCTCAGTCATGGGAGCGAAGGCACAATCCCATTCGCTATTTTGTCGCCAAGCAGAGTCACGAGCATTTCGGGTTAACTCCATACATTCTTGTGTTAGATAGGTTGCTTTGATTCGTTGTCGATTTTCAGCAATAGAATTAGTAACGGTTATCATGAGGTATGTGGCACCAGAAAGGCTTAAGGCTAAAATAACCATAACAATTATGGATTCAATGAGAGTGAAGCCTTTATTTTTTAAGTTCATGGTTGGTGACTGATGAGTCCTGATTTCATATAAATTTTAAGCTTTTGTTCGTTATTGTAATCATCCTTTAACTTAATAATCTGCTCGCCACTACCCTGATAAATATCACCGTGAGGGGGGATGAATTTTATCGAAAAATCGGTAGTGGGTTCAACTCGTTTACTGGTTCCGAGAAAGTCATGAGATAGTATTTCTTTGGATGAGGTTGTACAGATTGTACTCGTAAAATCACAGGTGCTAACGTCCGTACAACAGGCTTTATAGCGATAGGATTTTAATGTGGATTTCTTAGACTGAATGAGGATTTCGTAAATTTTTGATTTTGAACGACTTGAAGAAAACCCCTCAGCCAACATAGATCGGGCAATTTGAACAGATTGATTAAGTTTGTTTTTTCGTTGAAAGTCGAGAAATGACGGCATCATAATAGCGGATAAAATGCCAATAATAACAATGACAACGACTAGCTCAATGAGCGTAAAGCCTCGTTTTTGGAGTAGTTGTGATCGTTTGATTTTGGGTTTCATTTTTTCTTAGTATAGAATGTTTGGTAAAAAATTAAAGTAAACACCAGTAAAAAATGGCTTATTTTTTTATTTAAAATTTAAATTATTTACTATCTACAAAATAATTACTAGGTTGTGGCAAGGTACTTTTTGATTCTAGGTTCACTTTTTAATATATAATATGTTTCGATTATTATTAATTAAAAAAAACTTATGATGAAAAAAAAGTACATAATTTATTTTTTACTGGCATTACTTATTGGGGTGGGAATATTTTTTGCCTATAAATACTACATGGAGCGGCCAGGAAATCCGACAGAAATAAAAATGAAGGAGCAAGGGTTGATTTCATCTTTGGAAGAGTTTGTTTCGCTTATTACCTTCGAGGATGGTGGTCGAATTACGATGGAGAAGTCAGAGGGGTTTGATTATGTATTGCCGGGAGAGAGGGACATCTATCACTTTAGTCCGTCTCGGTTTTATGAGAAAAACCAAAAACGTGAGGATGTACTCAGGAAAAAGATAGCCTTCTTTTTAAAAGCTCGAGAACTGGGAGGGACGGTTCGTACCTTGAAGGAAGCAGAGTTGCCAGATACGCTTAAGGTGCACAATCAGCTTCATATTGTGAATGCTGATGGAGAAAATGAGTTTAAAAAGGTTCGAGATGGTCTTGAAGCTCACCTAAAGGATGGAACCATTACAAAAGATCAGATGACTCAGTTGAGTTATATTTATACACTTGAGGGTGACTACGAAAAGACAAGTGCCCTTGATGCTAAAAATTGTCGAAAAAACAAAGAGCGATGTACTCGTACGACTGAAATTGTGGTAAAAGGAACGGTTAGGGATCAAAAAGGTCGACTGGTGAGTGGTGCTTCTGTTTATGTTTTAAATTACCCAAATGAGTTACCGAGGAAGACAAATGAAAAGGGGGTTTTTAATTTTAAGGTCAAGACTAAATACCCTGAAAAAATAAGACTAAGAGTCTCGAAGAATAGCTATGCATCTGCTTATAATGATTTTTATGTACTGTCGGGAGGGAAGGGGCAAGAACGAAACCTCGAGTTTGTTATCAATCAGTCACAGGGAACGGTGGTGGTTGATACGAAAAATCCAAAGATTAGTGTTGGTGATAAAGGGGATGTTGTTAAGGTGGCAAAGATTGGAAAAGGGGTATTTACAATCCAGACGAATGTTTCGACCTACAAGATACCGTATAACGCTATTGTGACAGAAAAAGGAAAAGTTTTTAAGGGGAAAGCCAGTATTTATGTGTATGAATTTGATAGATCTAGTAATATAGAAAACCTGCTTCGAGTTGATGCACGAAGTAGTCGTGAGGGTAAGATATGGTTAGGGGGAAGTTTGGTGACTTTTGGAATGCCGTATCTGCAAATATTTGCGGTAGATTCAGGGGAAGAACTCTTTATTGATCAGTCAAATCCCGCAAAAATACATGTAAAAATCCCAGAGATGCAAGCATTAAGGAAGGGGGATCCTACGGTGGGATATAAAGGATTAACGACTAAAGATCTAGAAAAACTCGTTGCCTATTCAGCACGCTCAAAAACAGGAATTACTCGGCAATATCTTCTTGATAATGATTTAGCGCAGTTCCCTATTTGGTGGATGTTGGATCAAAAACGGGGAATTTGGGATACGGTTCCCTTCCGACTGTTGGATACAGATGGTCTACTTGAAGCGTCTTACTATTCTATCTACCTAAAGAAGAACAAAAGATAATATTTCCTTGTTTTTAGTGGGAAAGTAGTGTATAATAGGATTTATTATTAATAAAAACAAAAAAAATGAAAACAGAAAACTTGTGGCTTTCGGTTGTTGTGGGAGTGGGTGTGTTGCTTGGCGTGGTAGTCGGTGGGTATTTATCCACTAACTCCGCGTCAGTGTCGGCCAATGTGGATGGTGTACCACCACTACCACCACCACCGATGTGTAGAGAGGATGGTCCTACTACGACAGAGGAATGTATAGATGGTGCATGGAGTGGTTGGAATCTATCAGATAAGCCAATGCGAGCACCAGGG
>CAYXXA010000050.1:3858-5405 GCA_964468965.1 uncultured Candidatus Peribacteria bacterium | reverse complement strand
ATCAACGGGATTTTCATTTTTATCTAAAATCTGGAAAACTTTTTTATTAAAAACCTTTTCTGCAATTCGGTGAAGTAAGGTTTCAATCCACTCCTCATGAAGCTCAAGAGTTTGATAGGCTCCATACCATTCAATAGAGGTAAATTCCTGTAAATGTGAGGGATCAATCCCTTCGTTTCGGAAATTTTTTCCAATTTCAAAAACCCCCTCAAATCCACCACCGATAACCATTTTGAGATCTAGCTCAGTCGCAATTCTTAGTACAAAATCATGATCAAGTGCATTGTGATGCGTCTTGAAAGTTTCTGCCATTGCACCACCAGCTTGTGGTTGAAGAATTCTGGTTTCTACTTCGTGATAGTTTTGTTCCCAAAAAAATTCTCGAATTTCTCGAACTATTTCTGATCGTTTTTTAAATCGATCAAAGGTTTCGGAGTTGGTCATCAGATCAAGATTCCGTTCTCGATAGCAGGTTTCAATATCGGCTACCCCGTGAAACTTTTCAGGCATCGGACGGATAGCCTTGGCTAAAGGTGTAATTTTTACCGTCATAAGAGAGGGCTCACCGTGCTTAGTGAGAAAAAATTCTCCTTCAAATCCACAGAAATCACCGAGATCAAGGTTTTTGATAAACCATTTAAAATCATCGCCTAGAACGTTCTGTGCTAAGCAAATCTGAAAGTCACCACTGGTATCTCGGATTTTGAGAAAAGCGAGTTTTCCCATGTCTCGCATCTGCATAATACGTCCACAAAGAGCTTGCTTTGGTTCTACTTTATTTTTCATCAAGTCACCAGCCTCACGCAGTAGTGAACTCGAATTCGCTACTTCAATATTTGACTTTGCCTCTTTTGCGGTATGAGTTCGATCAAATTTTTGAGCGTACCCAGAAAATCCCTTTGCTTCCCAGTTTTTAATTTTTTCTTTTCGGTCGGTAATGAGGTGGTTTTCGGACATGGATGTTTAAAAAAATTATGACAACGATATTTATATCATTGTTCTTATAAGAACGAATAGAGTTTAATTTTTATACAGGCAAAGTCAAAAACATTAGCTTACTCATAATGTGTCCACAGTCTGATCACTTTGTTTTAGAAAATATTATTCTTGTTTTTTTTATAAATCTATGATATAATGCTCTGATTTATCTAAAAATATCATGAAAAATCTATTCAGAAAATCGGCAACGGCAAGGGGGAAATTTTTATTTGAGCATAGCGGTCTTGATGACTACTTTGGTGGTTTTGTTCAACCAGATAGTGATCCGAAAGATGGTATGGAAGCTCAACAAGATAATCCTGAAATTCGCAGGGAGGAACAACTCCAATATGCGAGAGATGGACGGAAAAAACTTAGTAATGATATCAATCCAAGTAATCTAACACCAGCGGAGCTGAAAAGGCTTCAAGGGTATAGAATAAGATTAGAAAAAGCGCCACGAGGAAGTGGTTTAGAGCGAGGATTGAAAGCTGAAATAGCGAAACTTACAGGTGGTGTTGCCGAGCCAGCTAAAGTTGATCGAGTAAGTAATAGATTTTCACGACCAA
>CAYXXA010000050.1:0-3758 GCA_964468965.1 uncultured Candidatus Peribacteria bacterium | reverse complement strand
GGTGTTGCCGAGCCAGCTAAAGTTGATCGAGTAAGTAATAGATTTTCACGACCAAGGAATCTAACACAAGCGGAGCAGAGAAAGCTTCAAGGGTATAGAATAAGATTAGAAAAAGCGCCACGAGGAAGTGATTTAGAGCGAGGATTGAAAGCTGAAATAGCTAAACTTACAGGTGGTGTTGTCGAGCCAGCTAAAGTTGATCGAGTAAGTAATAGATTTTCACGACCAAAACGATTAACTCAAAATATTGCTAGTGTTAAGCCAAAGATTCTGAACTTAACTTATAACGGGAAGCCACTATACCTAGAGGCGACACTACCCGGAGCAAAAACTTTAACGACTGAATCAAATGTTTTAGCTGATAAAGACGAATTAGAGGATATTGAATCAGCTAAAAAATATGCTGAAGGTATTCAGTATTTAGTAAATAGTGCTATTCATAAATCAGAAGTTGGACGTTTTATTGGTATCCAACCAAATGGAAGACTAACTTTACTAGATACGCCACCGGTAAGAAAGTCCTTGAAACAGCTAATAGCTAGTCAAGGTTATGTGCAAGGATTTGATAAAGAAGTGTCTGTTGATGCGGAGTATTCATCTAGTTACATGAAGGAGGTGCAATCAAAAAAAGCACAAAAAAAGCTAAGAGAACAGGCATTGTCAGATCGAAATTTTGATGGGAAAATTACAGGTCCACTGATCAGAGCGATGAAAAATCCACATGATGTAAATTTTGTTCGTCAGATGATGCTGACGCTTGGGATTGAAGATGATACTGAACTTAGACCTCCTCGTACTAACGCCGAGCGACAAAAGTTTACTGAGAAATTTCACTTTCTGAGCGAAAGAAAAGTTCACTCAGATCTTATAAGTGCTGGAGTTATTAGGGATGGATTTGATTTTGAGAATGTTCGGAAAATTTTGATTAAGGCTGGGAAGGCAGCTCTAGGGGATAATGCTGGGAATAATACTTGGATTAAGCGATTGGCGAGAGGAAGGACATCTGAGATGGAAAAAGAACGTCTATATTTTGCTCGTGGAGCCTATCTTCTTTACAAGAAGGCGGAGTTTCGTTTAGTGGATCTGGCTTCTGCTTTTGCTTCAATATCTGGAATTCCGGCAAGTCGGTTTCATTTCGGTAAGAGTAGCGTTCGACAAAATGCTCGACCTGGGCAGGTTGATAACGTATTAATTCAGAAAGTACAAAAACAGCTAAACCAAGCACGAAAATCTAATAATAAATATCAAGTAAGATGGCTAACTAATAAATTAAATGAACTTAAGCGAGCTTCATCGACGGTTCGATATGGTCGAGGCGGGAATGAAACGCTAAATGGACTAAGACTAAATCAGGTACAACAAGAGTTGAAAGACATCTTAGATGGTTGTGCAGGAGTTGGAAATGTTGGGGAATTGGTCAGAATGAATCCTGGTGTGTCTATAAACCTCGTTCTTGATGGGTATCAGACAAGAGATATAGAAAAACCAGATGATACAGAAGAGGTTATTCGAGAATGGATAGAAAAGGTCGATGTTGATACCGTTATTAAAGAAGGTGAGTGGATAGATCATATCACGAAAACAACGCACGAATTGACCCCCATTACAGAAATTATTAATAGAGAGACGCATTTAGAAAATGTAAAAACGCATGTAGATATTAGTACGCTTGTAGAGAATCTAAAAGATTCAGGTGGAACAAGAATTCGGACAACTGTTACCACAAAAACAACAACAACTGGGGAGGAAGTTACGGTTATCACCTGTGAGACCACAACAGGGAAGTATGATATTATCGTCAATAACAAAACGAAGGAAATTATTACTACAACAACGACGACCACAACAAAAGGAAAAGAAGTTAAGGTTACGAAGTATCACAAAAAACGACCAAAGAAAACCGCGCGTTTGATTGTATCTACACAAGGTCGGTCAGGATTTGGGACAAGTATGGATCTACTTGATCCAGCGAAAACACTGGCACTTACCTTTAATAAAACCGGATCATATCAGATAACAGATGCAACAAGAATCTACGGACGAGTTGGCGGAAGTGCTAGAGTCGATGGAACAACTTTTGGAAATGTTGCGATTGGATTGGAACAGAAATTAGGTGGTGGTCTATCGGTTTTTGCGGAAAGTCTAGCTGGTTTGACTCGATTTGCCAATAGTGAAGAGGCCTTAGCCCTTAGTAAACGATGGGGACTTAAATTAAATAAAAATTATACTAACTATGGATTAACCGTTACCAACGGCGTAGATAGTTCAGATGTTAGTGTTGGGTTTGATCAACAAGGACAATACTGGATTGAGCAACTAAAGTCTATGGCTCAAAGAGTTGATAGTCGAGTGGCCTTAAAAAAAGCGCAAGAAATGTTTGGAAATATTGGGACAGGAGAAGAACGAAAACACTTCATAAATTTAGCAAAAGCAGAAATTGCAGCAGCAATCTTCTCCAAACAGTGGGGGGAAGTTGCGGGAACAAGTTTAGGACTTGGAAAAGTTGGGATTGATAATGTTATTAAAGCCACATTGAGACTGGTAACAACGAAAGAAGCCCTTACACAGTACTGTACGATTCCTCATTCAATTGAGCAAACTTTTATAGAGCATAATCAAATTAAAGATAGGATCGTTCCACTTAGAGAAGTAACGCACGAAGAACTACGAAAAGGTCCAAATCTTTACCGATTGATGCCTCAAGAATTCATTGATGCGCATCTTCCGCAGACTTCAGGGCAGAGAACTAAAAGAATTACGATTGAGGTCTATGGAGCACAAGAGTCAGGCGTTATTGTTCGTCCAAATGGAGACTTTAGCTATGCGAAAGGCGTTGGACATAACTTGCCAACATACGAATTGCGAACTTTAACCAATGGACAGGTTGTAATTGAAGTTTATTTCGGAAACGGGGTTAATGCCCGTCATGGAACAGATATTGCCCTAAAAGGGAGCGTTTCGCCAAATGGACGATACCAACTTCAAAGAGTTGATAATCGATATCAAAAGAAGAAAGGTATTTCGGCTCCAAGACGACGTAATATTGAATATGATGAAAAAGTTAAAGTCTACTATATTCCTCCTAAATACCGTATTGTAACGAAAGAACAACGAGTTGATATCGCGACTAGACTGGAATTTGATAAGCATGTCCAAAATGAAATAATAAGCGCACTTAAGCGTGGAAAGGTGACGTTGAAAGAGGTTAAGCTAGTGGAACAATACTTTAGAAGTAATGGGCATCTTTCGATCGCACATCACCAGATTAAAGAAGAAGAGAAGGATCACATAGATATCCTTATTGAGAAAGTTTTAAATGCCAGACCAAAACAATTGAGTTATAAATATCTTGCTTCTCAGATTAGTCTAGCACGAATGCAGCATACGAGTCGAGTTGATGGTGGATTTGGTAGATATAAACAATCAGCAAGCCTAGCTAAAAGACTAAAATATGGTCTTTCAAGTAGCGCCGTAAGAGTAGATACGGGGCGGTTAGCGAATCTGAGAGGATTAAATACTACATTTGAAGCAATTAAACGTAAGTGGGAGTTAGCAAAACCTCATAAACGAATCACTCTCAATGGAGGAGAAGCGATTATGTCTGGTCCAGACCATGGATCGATTTATAATCCTGCAGCGGGGGGAATTATTCTGAAGAATGCAGCGAGTTTTGAAATGACGGCCAAAGATGGGGTGATTTATAGGGTCACTATGGGGCAAGCTGAACAGTGTAACAATCTGACTTTAAATTTTGAACC
>CAYXXA010000049.1:0-5414 GCA_964468965.1 uncultured Candidatus Peribacteria bacterium | reverse complement strand
TTTTTTGTCCCCGAAAACTTGACCCTATACCCCTTGTGGGTATAATAAATCTATGGAAGCTATACAAAATAGACTTAAACGAATCGAGGGACAGATCAGAGGGTTACAAAAATTATTAGAAGAAAGTCCTAATGACTGTGAAAAAGTTATCATTCAGTTTAAAGCAGCACAATCAGCCTTAGATAACTGCTTCTCAACACTTCTTAATAACAATCTTCAACAGTGCATAAAGACAAAAGATAAAAAAACGATGGAGAAGGTTTTAAAACTAATTGTAAAATAAATATGAAAACAATTGATATCAATCGACTTGAGCAAATGGTACTCAACAAAAACCATGATGAAATTTTGATGGATGTGAGAACTCCAGCTGAATTTGAAGCAGGGCATATTCCAGGATTTGAAAATCATCCGCTGGACACCCTGAAGGATAATCTTGAAAAGTATAGAGGAAAAAAAATTGTTGTTTCTTGCAAGTCAGGAGGACGTGCCGCACAAGCGGTAAAAATTCTCGAACCAGTAGCCGATATGCGTTGCTATTCTGGAAGTTTTGATGAGTGGCAATCGGAACATAAAAGAATTATAAAACTAGACAAACATCGGTTTTCACTTCCAGTTGATCGACAATTATTTATTCTTGTTGGTGTTATTTTAATTGTCAGTTTCTTTATTCCCTTTGGTAATTGGATAGCGCTTATTATGGGGAGTGGTCTTGCTTTTGCTGGAATCTCAGGTATTTGTTTTCTTCATATGGCTTTATCAAAAATGCCATGGAATAGATAACGAGTAGGAAATAGTTGGAATAAGGATGGGGGCATTTTTATTGTGAAACATTCACACCAAATGGAAAACATTACCCGCTAATCCTTACCAATACCTCATCTTTTCCCAACACTTCCGCCATATCAAACGGACCAATGGATTTGGCTCTTCCGCTTAATGCCACACGGAAAGGCCAGAGAAATTGGCCATTTTTGAGTCCCATCTCGGTAATTTTTTCGATGGATTTGGCCTTGATGTTTTCAGCTGTGAAATCAGATTCATCGATAGCTTTAAGCATGGTTTTGATTTCATCTAAGACTTGTTGAGCAAGCTCAGGGGTGATGTTCATCTTTTCATTATGAACAGCAACGCCTTCTTCGATTCCATCAATACTAAAACAAAGGTATTCAATTTCGGTTGCCAAAACTTCGAGGGTAGTGGCTTTTTGTCGGACGAGTTCCATCGCTTTGGTGAAGCGAGTTTCGTTCTCAAGATATTCATCCCCTTTTCGTCTGCCATATTGATCTGTCCACTTGAGGAAATACCCTTTTAATTTTTCAATATCCATTTGCTTAATCCACTGCTGATTAAACCATTCCATTTTCCCAAAGTCATATTGAGCGGCGGCTGGATTGACCTTTTTGAGGTCAAAGATTTTTTCCAAATCCTGAAGTGAAAAAATCTCTTCTGTCGTTTTTGGGTTCCAGCCGAGAAAGGCTAATCCGTTGACAACCGCTTCGGGAACAAAGCCTTTAGCCTGAAAGTCAGGGATCAGAATACAAACGCCTTCTTGTACGTTTCGTTTTGAAAGTTTTTTCTTTTGAGCGTCTAAAACGAGGGGAATGTGTGCGTAAATAAAAGGCTTTTCGTTTAGTGCGTTGAGGAGGCAGATTTGTTTTGGTGTATTTGAGATATGATCATCGCCACGAATAACATGGGAGATATTATCACTTAGGTCATCGACTACATTGGCAAGTAAATAGAGGACGGATCCATCACTTCTCGCGATGACAAAGTCCCCAAGCGTCTCCGTGTTTACAGCGATTTTACCTTTAACAAGATCGTCAAATTCAATAACTTCATTTCTCGGTGTTCGTAAACGCCAGACAAACTTTGTGCCGCTATCCATTTTGGCCTGTAATTTTTCGGTTGACCACTCACGATAAGGCGACCAAAAAACAAAGCCCCGTTTTTCTTTATGGGCTTGGTTTCTCATTTTATCCAGTTCTTCTGGGGTGGTAAAACAGGGGAATATTTTTTCATCCTGCCAGAGTTTTGCCAGTGTAAAGTTGTGTTTTTCAGTGTTATCGGTTTGTCGGGTAAACTTATTAGCTCCTTTTCCAAAGTCCATGCCGAGCCATGTTAATCCTTCCAAAATTTGGGTTTCAAATTCAGTTTTAGATCGTTCTTTGTCGGTGTCCTCCCACCGAAAGACGATTTCTCCATCATTAGCTTTGGCAAAACACCAATTGAAAAGAGCGGTTCTGGCGGTCCCAAGGTGTAAAGCTCCCGTGGGAGATGGAGGCATGCGAACGATTATTTTTTGATTCATCGTGGCTACTATATTGATACTTAAAAAAAATGGAATGACATATTTTAAACTATGAGAATCGTGATTCGGATACTGGTTAAGGAGGATTTTTTACCTAGTTTTCTTCTGTCTGTGGTTCCCCAAATAGAGCAAGGAATATCGACATTTGATAATAAGCAAAATTGCTGAAATCTTCAGATTTGTCTTGGGAGTAGTCTGCAACTGTAGGCCATCCAATAGGGGCTTCTTGTGGTAATTTGCCAAGACTTCTGTTTTTAGGAATTATCCTCGTCTGTCCATCGATTGTATTTGAGAGTGCTGATAACGCCTCTCTATATTTATCATCAGGGAATTCATGTGCTTCAGCAAGATCTTCAAGTAGAGGCAGGGCATAATTTTTAGCCTGATTAATTATGATTTGTACATCATTGGTGTCTTTGTCTGGGAACTGATGTTCCATTAAGTCGCTTACTAAGCTCATCAAACTGTCGTTAAATACCTGAACTTGTGTTGTAGTATCCCTTAGAACTTCCTCAATAAATGGGTACTGGTTAATATTATCTGGTGTAATGGAGGTAAGAATAGAGGCTAATTGTTTATAATATTTAGCTCGCTCGTAGTTATCTAAGGATTCAGTTGGATTTATATTTAAATGGGAAATGCTATGATTGATATCACTGAGGACTTTTTGTTTATAATTGTCAGTCGGTGCTATCGACGAGGCACTCTTTTGTCTATATAGATTTATGGCTGATGACAGTGCGGGGATTCGTAAATTTAACAAATATTGTTTTTGAAACATAGCTTCAAGATCAGCTAGGCTTTTTGCTTTTAGGGTGTCAGTTTCAGGATGAGTCATTTTAATTACTTCTACTTACTACAAAAGCCATACTTACACATAAATCAAAATTAGGCAAGCGTATTATATAAAAAAAGAAGAAGCCTTTGTTACTTTTCTTTCTTTTTTGCTTATGATTATTCATGTTATAGCTGTCTTGTAGACAGTTTTTTTCAAGTCTTGTATTGAATAATAAATGGAGGATAAAGATTCAATCTACAAGATTGAACCAGACCGAGTTTGATTGAGATTACATTGACAATATTAATACAAATAGTATTTAATACTTTCGTGAGTATTTGTAACTTATCAAAAATAATGAGTCCAGATAGAAAAACTCAGTTAGAAGAAGATATTAAAGGTGTTTTAAGGGATCACTCTGTTTATGTGAAGGATTCTTCTGGACTGGTGCGTGATTTAGTTGAAATTTGTACTAGTCGTAAAGACTTAGAACCGGAGAAGGCGATTGATGATGTTTTGAGAGATATAGAAGAGCATACACCATTGGAGTATTGGCGAAAAGAGTGTCCAGAACTTTTTGAGTATCCTGATAATATGTATGGATATAAGACGGCTTGGGATTTTTTGGTAGGCATTTATGATTCACAAAAACATAGAACTCTTTATTATAAAGATTTGGGAGAAATAAATATAACGCTTTACAACGCTGTATATAGGAAAAATAAAAAGTATGGGTTACTCCCAAACGAGAATGAAAGAATAAAAAGGGAAGTAGAAAAATTCTGTTCGAAAGGTATTGACTTAAGCGATCTGAGCAAAAAAGCAAGAGAGAAGTGGAGACGTCGTCTAAAAAAATATAAAAAAGGGTGAGGTTTTCTTAGTATCTCAACTTGTGTGGCAAATTGTGACTTTAAGGGGTTATATTAAAAAGCGTATTAAATTTAAATCTTAAAATTGTCAATATTCTTTAAAAGTAATTTATGGGTATACTTTTTTGGTAAGAAAAATATTCTTTTATTTGTCGGAATCCTAAAAACTGATAATTCAAAATTCAATCATGTCTAAAATAACGAAACGTACCGAAAAAACCTTAGATGGAAACCATGCTGTGGCAGAAGCCTTGCGACAGATAAATCCTGATGTATTTGGCTTTTATCCGATTACACCGACGAGTTATATTGGTGAAAAATTTGCCAACTATGTAGCGAATGGAGAAGTCGAAACGGAATATGTTTGTGCGGAATCAGAACATGCGGCTATGTCAATTTGTGTAGGAGCGAGTGCAGCAGGGAGCCGAGCGTGTACAGCAACAGCGAGTCAGGGATTAATTCTTATGAGTGAAGTATTATACAATGCTTCTGGAATGCGACTGCCCATTGTCTTGATCAACGGGAATCGTTCACTTGGAGCACCGCTTTCTATTCACTGTGATCACGGAGATGCGATGGGGGTTCGTGATACGGGGTTTATTCAGCTATATGCCGAAAATGCCCAAGAGGCATACGACTTTTTACTTTGTGCCTACATTATTGCAGAGGCCAAAGAAGTTCGAACACCGATTATGGTTTGTATGGATTGTTTTCAGACAACACATACGCTTATGAATATGATTGTTGAATCGGATGAAGAGGTTCAAAAATTTGTAGGGGAGCCGATCTTGGTTAATCCACTTTTGGATATAGATAATCCCGTGAGTTATGGAAATTTTGATAAGCCTGATTTTTATATGGAACATCGACGTTCCCAATTAGAAGGATTACTCAATGCTAAGGCTAAGACTGAGGAGGTATTTGGAAAATTTGCGAAAAAGTTTGGTCGAGGAAGTTCTAATCTTCTTGATGAATACAGGACGGAAGATGCCGAATTAGTTGTCATCGTGATGGCTTCAACGGCGGGAACAATGCGAAAATCTATTGATCTTTTACGAGAGCAAGGGCATAAGGTGGGCATGGTTCGACCAAAAATGTTCCGACCATTCCCAGCTGAAAGTTTAAGGCAATCACTTTCTCGATTTTCAAAGATCTTGATCTTTGATCGGATGAGCCCGGCAGGAGCAGAATTTGGGGCTTTAGGGGCGGAGATATCAGCATTGTTTTACTCAGATGATACACCTCATCCAAAGATTCGAAATTGTATTTATGGACTTGGCTCACGAGAAACACACTCGGAAGATTTCGTAGAGGTGATCAAGGATTTTGACAATCTACCAATTGTGCCAAAGTGGATCAATTTGAGGGAGGAGTAGGATTTCAGATGATTTTTGGCTAGTTCAATCTTGTAGATTGAATCTTTATAGTTCATTTCTGATTCAATAGAGGACTT
>CAYXXA010000048.1:0-5826 GCA_964468965.1 uncultured Candidatus Peribacteria bacterium | reverse complement strand
GGGTGACCTTCGGTAACGGATTCGGAAGTGAAATAGGTTTTCATGGTATTTGCAATGATTAAACAAAAAATCTCAGTAGACCACTGAGATGAATAATCGTTTCGAGTGAAAATTATCCCGTATGAGTGGAGCACCATTCTTCATTTGAAGTGGTTGCTGATGGTTCGCAGAGTCATACCTCTCCCCATCTCTCAATAAATCTATATTCAATATATTCCGAAATGATTATCTGTAAAATCTTTTTTTGGACAGGTTCCGTTATTTGCTTAGGATGGGCGTAATGTTTTGGATGTTGGCTCTGATTTCGATGTTAGGATATACCATACAGGGCGTGCTGATGGCACACTTTATCCGTAAAATTGATCCACTTTCGATTGGTTTTTATCGAAACTTAACGTTTGTTGTTTCGCTTCTGCCTCTTCTGTTATTAGCTAATTTTTCTGAAATTATAGCGGTAAAAGATTATTGGCAGGAACTGGCTTTCGCTGCCATGCTGGGGGCAGCCGCCCAGTGGTCTAGTTTTTGGACGGTTCGATATTTCCCTTTGGGGATAGCCGGAGCGATAAAAATGGGATTATTTGCTATCTTTTCGATTATTTTAGGAGTTTTATTTGCTGAGGAATTTTTAAATGGGAAACAGGTTTTTGCGGTTATCTTTATTCTGTTTGGGGCTATTCTTTTAGGTCGGAATGACGAAGATAAAATGCCACATTTAGAACCTGTTAGCTTCCTGAAAGGAACGATTCTTTTAGTGTTGACGAGTGTCTTGATGGCAGTGTCTTTCTTTTTTGTAGCGAAGGTTTCGCGAGACCTGAATCCAGGCGTATCTGGGTATTTTTGGGAAACAGGAATAGCCTTTTTTGCGGGACTTTTTCTTTTGTGTCGAAAGTGGTTTACAGGACAGTCAATAGAAAAGATATCGTGGAAAACTTTTGGTCTTATTTTTTTAACGGCCTGGCCGACGCTTTTGGGAACAGGGGGATTTGTTTTAGCGGTAAAATACGGACCCGTAGGGCTTGTAAATGTAATCGGTGTTTCAGGAGTTTTTGTATCGGTAATTTTAGCCCATTTCTTGTATCAGGAAAAACTAAGACCATCTCACTGGTGGTTGATTACAATGATTGTGGTTGGTATTATAGCGTTAAAGGTGTTTTAGTTTAGCCGTCTTGTAGACTGCTTTTTTCAAGTTCTGTATTGAATCAGAGATGGACTACAAAGATTCAATTTACAGGAATACTTTGGCTCGAGAAATTGTTTTTTTAATCCTAAAGTGAATTTTTCATTACCGCACCCGTATCAGCACTTGTTACCATTTGAGCATACCGCCCAAGCCATCCTTTTGAAACTTTTGGGGTAAAATGAGATAGTGCTTTGAGTCTTGTGGCAATTTCTGCATCACTCAGTTTTACATTTATCGTTCGGTTTTCAGCATCAATTTCAATGATATCACCGTTTTGTACTGCGGCAATAGGTCCACCACTAGCGGCTTCAGGGGAAATATGTCCAATACTCATACCACGTGTTGCCCCACTAAATCGTCCATCCGTGATTAAGGCAGCTTTAATACCACGACCTTTGATGGCTGCGGTTGGGGCAAGCATTTCCTGCATACCGGGACCACCTTTTGGGCCTTCATATGTAATGACTACCACATCTCCGTCAATGATATCGCCACCGAGGACGGCTTTGAGAACGGATTCTTGTGAAGTGTAAACTTTTGCTGGTCCACTAAATTTTTCACCTCCAGCCTCAATGCCTGCGGTTTTGACAACACACCCCTTTGGAGCAATATTCCCAAAGAGCACGGAAAGTCCACCTTCTTGCGAAAAGGCATCATCGCCAACACGGATAATATCGCCATCAGCTTGAGGTGCTTGATTGATATACGTTTCAAAATTTCCTGTTACGGTCGGGAGATCGAAATGTAAAGTGGCTCGTCCATCTTGCATAACGCCTCTCAAAATCGCTGCAATTCCTCCAACTCGATGGACATCTTCGATATGAACATTTGGACGAGAAGGGGAAACTTTACAGATATTGGGGGTAACTTTTGCCAGTTCATTAAGTCGGTTTAGATCATACTTTACACCAGCTTCATGTGCCAAGGCAAGGGTATGCAAAATAGTATTGGTTGAGCCTCCCATCGCAAGATCAAGGATGAAAGCATTATCCAGTGATTTTTCCGTTACGATATCACAGGGACAAATTTTCTCATCAATAACTCGTTTAAGTACTGCTGGAATTTTATCCATAAGTGCCTCTCGTTCGGGATTGATTTTCCAGGTACCTTTTGCCTGATCGATCCATTCGGCGGCGGGGATTGTTCCATTTCCAGGAAGAGCCAGTCCAATCGCTTCAGCGAGGCAGTTCATAGAGTTGGCGGTAAACATTCCACTACAACTTCCACAAGTCTGACACGCTTCATCAGCTATTTTTTCTAATTGTTTTTCGGTAATTTTTCCTGAAGATTTTTCACCCACAGCTTCAAAAACTGTAGCAAGGTCGGTATCATCTTTCCCCGCGAGCATCGCTCCGCCTGAAATATAAACAGATGGAATATTAAGGCGCACCATAGCATTGAGCATTCCAGGGACAATCTTGTCACAGTTTCCTACCCCAATCCATCCATCACAGGGATGAGCCCCGATAATCGTTTCGATCTGATCGGTAATAAGTTCTCGTGAAGCAAGTGAGTATTTCATTCCAAAATGCCCCATTGCGATCCCATCATCAACCAATCCGCCAAGGTTGGTGTACCAGACGTTAAATCCAGCCTTCTTTAGTTTCTTAACCAAAGGTTGTACGAGGTCATGTAAATGGGCATGTCCTGGTATTTGAGTGGAATAACTATTGATAATAGTAATGAAGGGCCTTTTTCGATCTTCGATAGAATCAATTACGCCAGCGGCTTTCATAAGACTGGCGGCTGGAAGCATGTGGTAGCCTTCAGCGACGATCCGTGATCCTCGTTTGGCGATATTTTCGTAGCCTTCGTTTATTGGGTGGTGCATTTTCAATTAACAGTTATCAGATAACAATTAGTAGTTTAGGGATTTTTTTAGGAGAGGCGATTTGAATTACACGATGATGGACAAAAGAGGTTGACAGGCTGTATGTGTTATATGATTACAGCTTAAGCACTATGTTAAGTTTATTCTGCTAGATAGGATGTTTTTAGGCTTTAAATTCTAAACTCTTACTAAGCGTATAAGATTTTGGTGTAAAAAAAGACGCCCTATTGGAGCGTCTTTCTTATTATCTCGTCTTCTCGTAATCTTGTTATCTTTTTTAAAAGCTATTACAGCGCCCCAACTTCTTTTACGATTTCAGCTCGAAGTTTTTCAAAGGCATCAGTATCGTCTGCAGGAATTTCTTTACATCGAGCGATCTTAGCCAGTACAGGCATTTGTTCCATTTTACTGAAGTCAAAGTCTTCACGGTCAACGAGTTTCATACCTTCTTCGTAAAGGGTTACGATTGTTTTCAGCATTTGATATTGTTTAGCCGGAATGATATAGGCATCTTCAGGGTTAAAAGAATCTTGGTAGAGGTAGTCCTCTCGAATTGATTTTGAAACGAGTAGTACTAATTTTTCTCGAGTAGAAAGAGCATCTGGACCAACAAGTCGTACAATTTCTTCTAGTTTAGCTTCTTCTTGAAGGAGTCCCATAGCTGTTTCTCGGATATCCCAGTAATCACTCGAAATATTATCTTTCATGTAGGTATTTATGTTTGAGAGATAGAGTGAATAAGATTTGAGCCAGTTGATAGCTGGGAAGTGCCGTTGATATGATAGTTTTGAGTCAAGTCCCCAGTAAGTTTTTGTGACTCGTAGTGTATTCTGACTCACTGGCTCAGAAAGGTCTCCCCCTGGAGGCGATACCGCTCCGATAACCGTCAAAGATCCTTGACGTCCATCACTACCAAGACAGTCAACGAGCCCCGCTCGTTCATAAAATTCTGCTGTTTTTGATCCAAGGTAGGCTGGATATCCTTCTTCTCCTGGCATCTCCTCTAGTCGTCCTGACATTTCTCGCATGGCTTCTGCCCATCGTGAGGTAGAGTCAGCCATAAGGGCTACATTATATCCCATGTCTCGATAATATTCGGCAATGGTGATTCCTGTATAAACAGAGGCTTCTCGTGCAGCCACAGGCATGTTTGAAGTATTGGCGATCAGAATTGTTCGTTTCATCAAGGGCTCTCCTGTATTGGGATCTTCAAGATGAGGAAACTCGTTTAGTACTTCGGTCATTTCATTTCCTCGCTCTCCGCATCCGATATAGACGATTACCTGAGCGTCACAGTATTTAGCAAGACCTTGTTGTGTTACGGTTTTCCCAGCTCCAAATGGACCAGGAATACAAGCGGCTCCTCCTTTCACAAGGGGAAAGAACATATCAATTGATCGGCATCCCGTTACAAGGGGTTCATTTGGGAGTTGTTTTTGTTTTGCTTTTCGAGCATTTCGAATAGGCCAAAACTGGCGCATAGCAACCTCTTCTTTTTTTCCATTATAATCTAGTACAGCAATGGTATCTGCCACTTTAAAATGACCAGATTCAATACTTTCAACTTTGGCATTTTTAATTCCAATAGGTACCATAACTTTATGAAGAATAAGCGTTGTTTCCTGTACTGTTCCAAGAACATCTCCTTCGCTCACCGTGTCGCCTTTTGAGACGGTTGCCACAAAGTCCCATTTTCGTGTTTGATCGAGACCAGGGGCATCAATTCCTCGAGCAAGGTAGTGCCCAGACTCTTCTTCTAGTACCTGCAATGGTCGTTGAACTCCGTCGTAAATAGATTCCAAAAGTCCAGGTCCAAGCTCAACAGAAAGCGTTTGTCCAGTAAGGGTTACGGGCTCTCCTGGTCCAACACCAGCGGTTTCTTCGTATACCTGAATAGAAGCATTTCCATCTTCAAGCCGAATAACCTCTCCAACGAGGTTTTCATCTCCAACTCGTACGACTTCGTACATTTTCGCATTTTCCATGTTTTCGGCCACCACGAGAGGACCGGAAACCTTTACAATAACGGGTTTTTTGTCTGCCATGAATGTTATAGGTCTTAAAAAATTCACTTGCATTCTTGGCAAAATAAAACAAATGTCAATGGATATTCTTAGGAAAAATAGGGGGATTTATAAAATTTATCTAAGACGACTAAAAATAGAATTTTTGAATATCATTATTACCAACTTCCACCACCACCGCCACCAGAGCCACCCCCAGAACTTCCACCACTGAATCCACTACTCCCAGAAGATGATCGTGGAGCTTGAATATTACTTGAAATATCAGAAGTAATATCGTTGATATCTTTGGATAAGTTGTGAATTGAGCCTGTGTGCATCCAGACAGGAGGCTGAATACTATCGCCGAAAATCTTAGTCCATTTTTCTGTTAATCCAAAAGCGACAGCATAGGGAAGGTTTTTTTCAAATATTTCTTGTTTTTCAGCCCAATTAAGTTGGTCGAGTTCAGCGGTTTTAAGAAATTCTCGGTAACATTTGGCTTCGTGAGCAAGTTCAAATCCGACTTTGGTTCGTTTTGGATAAAGTAAAAAAAATATTAAAAGAGAAATAAAAGCCGACCCCGTTAGTATGAAAAAAACAGGAATATTTATACTCAGGAAAGTTGAGAAAAATACTGTAACAACTAGTAAAATAGGAATCAAAGCAGGGATTCCCTTTGAGTTGAAGAATTTTTGAGATTTCATGAATAATTCCATTGCCGTAAAAGTGTGATACATTTCTTCCTTATGTCTAAATGGGAATACTCCGGACTCTCCATTTAAATCTTTTTCAAGTAATTGTTGTTCAAA
>CAYXXA010000047.1:0-6612 GCA_964468965.1 uncultured Candidatus Peribacteria bacterium | reverse complement strand
CTAAAAAAAGGGGGTTCCATTCTAGAATCTAAAACATTTTTCTTGATTTTTTACTAAAAAATCGTTAAACATTATATACTCATGCAGAAACAGAATATCGTTCTCATTGGCTTTCGAGGTTGTGGAAAAACGACTTTTGGGAAAGCTCTCGCTAAACACTTAAATCTTCCTTTTGCGGATATCGATAAAGAAATCGAATTCTATTTAGGAGATACCATAGAAAATTTTGTTGAAAAACAGGGATGGCAAAACTTCAGGGAAATCGAACAACGGGTGACGCATGATTTTTGTCGAAATTTTTCAGGAATTATTGCAACAGGAGGGGGTACTATTGAAAACTCAAAGAATTTACAAAATCTAACAAAAACAGGGGTTTTTGTTTTCTTAAATCCAGCATTTCGAGATGTAAGAAAGTATCTCTTAAAAGACAAAACACGTCCAAGGTTAAATCCTGATATACCACATGCTCAAGAAATTGACCAAATGTGGATGCAACGAAAAGATATTTATGCAGCTTCGGCTAACTATGAGGTTCAGCCAGAATTAAACGGTGACCCAGCGGAAGAGGCCGCAAAGATTGCGGCCGTATTACCAGAAAATATTATTCCAAAGGTTCCCGCACCAAAGAAGATCGCTATATTTTCTTCGTCCAATGGAACTACCTTCCAGGGACTACTGGATGCTAAACGGCGAGGGAGGATTCCTAATGTCGAAATAGAGCTTTTCGTAACGGATCAAAAAGACTGTGGAGCGTTGGAAAAAGCAAAAGAAGCTGGGATTGAAAAAATAGAAGTATTAACAGCACAGAAAGGGGAAGAACGAGAAGAATATGACCGTGAAATTATAAATATCATCCGAGGGACACAGCCTGATTTAATTATCTTAGCTGGATGGATGCGGATTTTTTCAAAGTTCTATTGTGATGTTTACGGTAATATTACCCTTAATGTTCATCCTTCGCTTTTACCGCAATTCGCAGGATTGATGGATAAGGAAATTTACGAAAAGGTTTTTGAACACGAAGAAAAATACACAGGGTGTACCATTCATAGGGTGAGCGAAGAGGTTGATGGAGGGGAAATTGTCCTTCAGCGAAAAGTCTTGGTTGAGGAGTTTGATGATATTCCAAGTTTACGAACAAAAGTCCAAAGACAAGAGGTTCTTGGATTTTGTGAACTTTTAGAAAAACGGTAACGAGCGTAATATTACTAGGAAGTGTATGCTATGTTCTTCTTTGTGATATCGGGAATACTGGTATTTCTGTAAAAAATGATTTCAAACGGGTTGCATTTATTCTATAAAAGCGAACAATACTTTTGAAAATTAACCCTTCTAAACCATGAAAGAAATTGCTCAGCTTTTAGTGAAGCACGATATTGTACGTGTAAATTTTGAAGATCCGTTCAAATGGACTTCTGGTATTTTAAGTCCTATCTATTGTGACTGTCGAGAATTAACGGGTATTGTTGAGGCACGTGAAATTGTTATTGAGGCATTTATGAAACTGATAAAAGAAAGATCACTCGCTCACGATGTGGTTGCTGGAACTGCTACCGCTGGTATCTCGTGGGCATCATTTGTTGCGGACCGATTAGCTATTCCCATGCTGTATGTTCGATCAAAACCAAAGGGACATGGTGCTGGAAAAATGGTGGAGGGTCGAAGTGATCACGGTCAGGATATTCTTGTTGTTGAAGATGCCGTTTCAACGGGGGGGTCTTCGGTGAAATCAGTAGAAGCACTTCGAAATGAATTAGAGGCGAATATTACGCATATTCTTGGAATCTTTTCATGGAGTACGCCTTTGTCGATTGAGAACGAAAAGAAACATAATATTAAGTTTCTCACGCTTACGGCCTTTGATGAAATTGTAGAGGCCCTTTTGGAGGCGGGGAAAATTACCACGGAACAAAAAGAAAGTTTAGAACGGTTCCATGATAATCCTGCCGAATGGCGTAATGGGGAATAAAAAGAATTACGGGGGCACCTTTTCTAACAATAAAAAAAGAAGTCTCACACAGAGACTTCTTTTTTATTATTAGCGTTAATTTAAAAGGATTTAAAGTTTGTCGTAATCTTGCGTTACTAGGTGAGCATCGATTCGACGGATGATGTCGAGGACAACGGAAACAACAATGATGATTCCCGCTCCAGAGATAAAGAGGGCGACACCTGAAGTACCACTACTTCCACCAAGGAATCGTTGGAAAATGAGCGGAACGATAGCAACAAAAGCAAGAAATAGTCCGCCCCAAAAGCAAAGCCGATTAGTGACGGTTGATAGAAATTCTTCGGTTTCTCTTCCTGGTCGATAACCAGGAATGAAGCCACTTCGTGATTGAATATTTTTTGCCATTTTCTTTGGATCAAAGACCAAAGAAACGTAGAAGTAGGTAAATCCAATGATAAGTACGGCATAAAGAATATTATACCAAAGCGTTGGACTTGCTGGGTTGATATTTAATTTAATAAACTCGGCAATAGTCTTAAGAGTTTCATTTTCTGATGTAGCGGCAAATTGAGCTAAAATTGAAGGGAACGAAATAACAGAAATAGCAAAGATAATAGGAATCATTCCTGCTTGATTGATTTTTAGAGGTAGAAACGAACGCGATTGGCTACCGCCTTTTTTACTGGCATAAACAACTGGTACGCGTCGTTCTCCCTCGGAAACATAGATCACAAAAATAGTAAGTAAGATAGTGGCAAGAGCAAGAGCAAGAATAACAGGTGCACTTGCGGACTGGAATGTCCCGGCAATCTGTTGAGGAACCGTTGAAACAATTCCCGCAAAAATCATAAGGGAAATACCATTTCCAATACCTTTCTCAGTAATAAGCTCTCCTAACCACATAAGAACAATGGTTCCTGCTGTTACGACTAACATCATTGGTATGATAGTCATCGGATCTGAAGTATCTACAATAGGTCCACTTGTCGAAAATCGATTGATAAGCGACATCATTCCATAACTCTGAACAAAGGCGAGGAAAACGGTTAACATTCGTGTGTATTGAGTGATTTTACGTTGACCAGCTTCTCCTTCTTTTTTAAGCGTTTCCAACTGAGGAATGACGACAGCGGCTAATTGCATGACAATAGAGGCATTGATGTATGGTGTTAGTCCCATTAAAATAATAGAAAAGTTTTCCATAGCTCCTCCCGTCAACATCGAAAAGACGCCGAGGGCACTTTGTCCTTGATTGGCGAGTAGATTTTGAATTGCTTCTACGTTAGCACCAGGAATGGTGATGTGTGCGAGAACTCGAAAGATGAGTAAAATTGAGATAGTGAAAATAATTTTGTCACGTAGTGTTTTTGTTGCGAATATTTGTCGTAGTTTTTCCATTGTTTAAGCTAAAAAATAGGATACTTGCCGATTCTAAATGTTTTGTGTTTTTCTGCAAATAATTATCGGTTTGTTTTTTATGTTATTTTTACAATTTTGTTTACAAATTTCTATAAACATGTAAAAGAGGTATATGAAAAAGATTTTAGGGCTTTCGATTTTTATACCGTTGTTTCTGACACAGGCTTCTTTTTGGTCGTTTTGGAATAGGAGTTATAGACAGCCTATTAAGATTTCTCGAAATTATGATATAACGAACTCGAATTATATGGATTATCGTCCTGCACAGTTTTTAAAGCAACAAAAAGATTATCAGAATTTCGAACTCTATTTTCATGCTAAATGGTGTGCGAGCTGTCATGTGATGGATAATCAACTACAGAAACGCGTATTACAGCTTCCAGCCAAAGTACTAAAAGTTGATTTTGATAGATCCTCTCAGTTACGAAGAAAATATGGAGTGGTTGTTCCGAGTACGTTTATTTTTTTTCGGAAAGGGAAAGCGGTGAGAAGAAGTGTGAATCCTGACTTTGAGGTGATTGTTCAGGCACTACGATAAATCAACATTATATCTTTTCGACCTCAATTTTTTCAAGCCCTTCTTGGATCATTTGTTTCGTATCGAGTTTTTTTTCTAAGGCTAAAACTTCATCAAGCTTGGCTTTGGTTTCGGGATTTTGTGGCATGAAAACCGTACAACAGTCTTCATGTGGTTTAATAGAGGTTTGAAAAGTTCCAATGGTTTTTGCGACCGTGATAATCTCATGTTTATCAAAACCAATCAGTGGACGAAGGATCGGGATGGATTTCATGGCCTGTTCGATGGCGGTCATGTTTTCAATGGTTTGTGAAGCGACCTGACTCAAACTTTCTCCGGTTATCAGAGCTTTCGCGTTTATTTTTTGGGTACATTTTTCGGCAATTTTAAGCATAATTCGTCGATAGAAAATAATTCTAAATTTATCTGGAATTGTTTTGAGTACTTCTTTCTGAATATCTAAGAAAGGACACATATGAAGCGTGAGATTTGGATCGAACTTTTTCAAATCTTGTACTAGTTGACGGACTTTATCGACGGACTTTTTCGAAGTTTGCGGATAACTATGAAAGTGAATAAAGTGTAATTTCATTCCCCGCTTCATCATATAAAAAGCGGCAACAGGGGAATCGATTCCACCTGACATGAGGACCAATCCTTTTCCTGCAGTGCCGACCGGTAGTCCTCCTGGTCCGTGTTGTTTATTGACATAGCTAAAGGATTTTTTCCCCATTACTTCAACAAAAAATTCAGCATCAGGGTTTTTGAGTTTTACTTTTTTAGGGCCTAGGTTTTTTAAAATAGTACCACCCAACATATGGTTGATTTCCATAGAAGTCATAGGGAATATCTTTTCAGTTCGTGAAGCGGTTATACGAAAACTTTCAAAGGTTTCACTACTGGCAAGTTCCAGTATGACTTCTTTGAGATCGGATTCAGTATTACCTGATTCAATTGCAAATCCAAAATAGGCGATCCCAAAGGTTGTTTCACCGATTTCTTGCCATTGATTCCGTTCTTCATCAGTCGGTTTTTGAGGGAGGTCAATTCGAAGTCGTCCAAAAATTTTTTGTACTCTTCCCTTTAGGCTTTTCAGTTTTATTTTTTCACTGAGGTTTTCAACAAGTTTCTGTTCAAAGAAATCACGGTTTTTCCCTTTGAGACCAATCTCATCGTAGTGAATGATAATACAGTAGTTCATGGTTGTAGAATAGAGATTAGAAAATGAATTAAAAATTAAAAGTTAGAAATTACGAATTACAAAAATCTCAGCTATCTTGATTGCCATTTAACACGTTGAAAATCGTAGTGGGCTTCTCATGAAATAAACATAATTTTCTGTCATGTCGGTGTCTAGTGGCAATACAAACAACAACGGATAATCAATTTACGATTAGATCCTAAAATAAGTTCAATGTGACAGTTATTTGGATTTTTTTGATGAAGTAATATAAGCGATATTTAAAACATTAAGAAAATATTAATTTGCCATCTTGAAAGGCTTGTTTTTTCATTATACGTTAGGAACTGATGTGGCGATTATATGTGCTTCTTATCTTACTTTTGATTTCTGTTTTTAAGGCTAAGGCTTATTTTGTCATGCCAAAACCAAAGTGGAAAACCGTTGAGGTTCAGAAGGTGATTGATAACGAGCGATTTATGCTCAAGAATCAGCAGGTTATTCGGATTGTGGGGGTTAAAGCCCCTGATATATTCCTACCTCAAAAATCGGATAAGTGTTACGCACGCCCTATTTATCGAACGCTGAACGGTCTTATTGCCAATACCAAAGTTAAAATATTTGAAGATTTTAGTCTTTCGGCAAAAGGTGAATTTATTCGCCACGTAAAGTTAATGGATGGAACGGTTCTGACAACCTATATGCTAGAACGAGGAATGGCAAGATTTGATGATGATTATACGGGAAAAAAGTACTTTAAAATCTATAAATCAGCAGAAAGTCGAGCCAAGAAAGCACATTTGGGTGTTTGGCATGGTTGTAATCCGTGGAATAACTTGAAAATGAGGCGGAGAGTATCAGGGAGATTGCCATTTTTTTGGACAAAATATTATCTTCATCTGTCGAGCGTTTCAGTTGGTCGAGTAAAAAAGGTACTTTCGGGAAACTTATTTCGGCTAGACAATGGTTTAACCGTGAAGTTGATAGGCGTCGAGGTTCCCGATATAAAGGATAATCGTCCTGGCTATGCGTGTTTTTCGACATCTGCCAAAGAATACCTAGAATCTCTTATTCTTGGTAAAAAAGTACGACTTGTTCGAGATAGGTCTCAATTAGATTTTAACAGTCATCTTTTGCGTTATGTTTACCTACCTCAGACAAGGTATAGAAATCAGATATTTGTGAATAAAAAACTTATTCAAGATGGATATGGAAAGAGTGTGTGGAGTAGTAAAGATGATCGGTTTAAGTCATTGTTTCAGTTATTACAAAAACAGGTCTATCATGATCCTCATGGAGCGTGGAGTGCTTGTTTTTCAGAACTTCTAGCAACACCTCTAACCGTGGAGAAAGAGTCCGAAGAAAGCGTCTTAGTCTATGACGAAACGTGTCGAATAAAAGGTAATATTTCAGGATCTAAGAAAAACCCAATTAAAACCTATCACACTCCAAAATCAGGATGGTATAAAAGGATTAAACCAGAAAAGTGTTTTACGACAGAAGATGAGGCTTTGGAGGCTGGATTCAGAAAAATAAAATAAAGCT
>CAYXXA010000046.1:0-6614 GCA_964468965.1 uncultured Candidatus Peribacteria bacterium | reverse complement strand
CTGAAATTCTTGAACGTTTGCAATACTTGTTTTTCATTTATATGAGCAGGATAAAATATTGTTTATTACCTCTCAACTTTCATTGAACCTAGGGTGAACTAGGTTGCTTTTGTTATCCCTCTTTCTAGGGCTAAGAATTATTACCGTCCTGTTAAATTTATCAGAATTCTCTTAATCTCTTTTTTCATTTTCAAATAGAAAACTTGTTGCCAAAAAGGCCATCGCGGGTAAAGAAAACCAAATCTGATAATTATCAATAAGTAATTGTGCTAAATAACTCTGCTTATAAATTGAAATATTTTTAGCAAATATCATCCCCTCTACAAAAGAATTTCCCGAAATATAAATAAGGATTGTGGAAAGAAAAAGCATTGCTGAAAGTCCAGAAAAAATAGCGTGTATTCCTAGTCTTGCAGCCCAGTGATCATGTTTTTCAAGAGCAATATGAAAACCACTTTTAACCACAAATGTAATAACGGCCGCCAAGAAAAGAATAATTCGCAACCAGGCAAAAACTTCGTATTGTTGTGTTCCGATCAGTTCTCGAAACCCAGGAGAAGGGTTGATTACAAAGTCTTGTAAAATTTTAGCAATTCCATCAGCGGTCATAATTGCTATATAAATGGAAAGAATGAGCTTAATTGTTGAATTTTGTCCAAGTAAAAAACTATAAGCAAATAACATCACAAATCCAGACAATAAAACAAGATTCCAAGTAAGGGCTATTTCCATCATAGACAATTATTGATGATCAATGAATAATTATCAATAAAAAATTGATACTAAGATTTAAATCAGGCATTATAAGGGAGATGAATATAGTAAAAATCAGAGACATTATCCGTGACAAAGAACTCCGATTGGCAATTGACGAGGATGTTTCACTTCAATATGGAACCTATCTTTTAGTAAAGGGGGCAAAAGATACATTTGTTGCCCAGGCTCTCGGGGATTCTCGTAATGCTCCTAGTATAAAAACCGACAATGATCTAGTCTTTAAGAAACTTCTTTCTGATCAGGAAGTTGAGGACTTTAAAAAACTCCAACACGGGGAAAAGGAACGAGTTTGTAAAGCCCAATCCTTTGCGGATAAACTAAATCTAAATGCTCGTTTTTTTGCTTCACGAATAGGCTGGGAAGGTCAGATGAGTTCATTCTTTTTTACCTCTCCGGCTCCTATTGATTTTCGTGAATTATTAAAACTCTTGATTAAGGAATTTCGAGGAAGAATCCATCTAGAACGCGTTTCTGACCGACAAAGAACAAGAATTATTGGAGGCATCGGTTCTTGTGGTCGAATCGATTGCTGTCAGTTTTTGCACTTTAATAATAAGAAGGTTTCGCTAGATGCAGTTCGAGATCAGGGAGTGATGATCAACCATAACTCAAAAATTTTCGGATTGCATAATAAGATAAAGACCTGTTTTCTTTATGAACTATCAGATTACAAAAAGAATCGAAGATACCTCCCTCATATCAAACAAGAAGTTACTATTAAAAAACAAAAAGGACGGGTTATTGGACTTGATATTCTGAACCAACGAGTAAAGGTTTTTCTTGAAAATGACACCATTGAAGTTTTTCCTGTTAGTGAAGTCGACTACCCTAATAAAAAAGAAGCTCCAGAGGTTCCTGAGTTGAATTTTGATAAATATAATGTAGATATTGAAGGAGTTGGAATTGAAAATCTAGGGAGGGATGAAACCACTTAATCCTGTCGTCCATAAACTTCTCTTGCTTTAGCTCCTTTTGCGGGTCCAATAATACCTTTCGATTCCATTTGGTCGAGAATTCTAGCCGCTCGAGCATACCCAATTTCTAATCGACGTTGGAGAAAGGAGGCTGAAGCTTTTCCCGTTTCAATAACCGTATTAACGGCCTCTTCAAACTTAGCATCCAGATCTTCATCGGCCACTTTTCCCATTCCTGCTGTAAGTACGCCTCCTTTTGCCATGCCTTCGATGGACTGACTGGTAATTTCTTCCTTAATTTCGTCATTAGCAACGGCCTCTGGAAATTGTAGTTTTATGTGATTAGTAATACGTTCTACTTCTTCTGTTGAAACATATAACCCTTGTATTCGAGTTAGACTTCCTGAGTTACCATCAAGGCTTAGCATATCTCCAAACCCAAGTAAGTCTTCTGCTCCGACACCATCAATAATTGTTCGAGAGTCAATTCCTGAAGAAACCTTAAAGGCCATTCGTGCAGGAAGGTTTGCTTTGATCAATCCCGTTACGACATCCACGGAGGGACGTTGTGTCGCCACAATTAGATGCATCCCCACCGCTCGTGCCATTTGTGCAATTCGACAGATAGCAGCCTCTACGTCTTTCCCTGCAACCATCATCAAATCAGCCAATTCATCAATGACAATTACGATAAACGGCTCTTTTTCTTCTGGAAACTTTTCATTATATTCTCCAATGTTTCGACATCGTTTTTCTGAAAAATACTTATACCGACGATTCATCTCTGCTACTGCCCATGCTAGGGCGGAAACAGATTTTTCAGGTTCAACGATAACAGGTGTCAAAAGATGTGGAATATTATTATAAGGGGCTAACTCTACGCGTTTTGGATCCACGAGAATCATTCGTAAATCTTCAGGGGAGTTATTCCACAACAATGACGTTAAAAACGCATTCATCGCTACGGATTTCCCTGATCCTGTTTTTCCGGCAATTAAAAGATGTGGCATTTTTGCCAAATCGGCTACCACGGGACGTCCTGAGACATCTCGTCCCAAAGCTAACTTTAGCGGAGATTTTTCTTCCAGCCATTTATCTGATTCCAAGATTTCTCGCATACCAACGACTGCTCGCTTTTCATTTGGAATTTCAATTCCTACTAATTTTTTACCACGAATAGGGGCTTCAATCCGTACATTTTCTGCCGCCAGTGCCAGTGCTAAATCTGATTTCAGGCTTGTGATTTTAGCAAGTTTTACTCCAGCTGATGGTTCCAGTGTAAACTGAGTAACGGTTGGTCCAACATGAACGGATTTCATTGTCACCTCTATATTAAACTGTGACAGTTTTTCTCGAATAGATTCAGCCTTATGCCTCAAGTCCTTTTCATCTATGGTAACGGTTGCTCTTTCTGGAGCGAGTAAGTCTAATGTTGGAGGCACCCATTTTCCAAATTTTTTCCCTTTTGCCACCTCTATCGTTTCTTCTTGATTGTTTTCTAATGATATCTCTTTTACTGGCTTTTTATCTGATTGTTTCGAGGAATCAATAATTTCTACTTCGTTTTGGAAGCGACCTGTTTTTTGAGCCTTAATTTCCTCTTTTGTTTTTTTTAAGATCGATTTCGTATCAACACTTTCGAAATCTATTTTATTAGAAACAGCTTTTCTCACATTTTCTCCTGATTCTTTAAAGGACTTAATTAACACTGAAAGTTTAATCCCAAATCCGAGCGTTAGAGATACCCAGAGAAGTACTAGTAAAATTATACCCGTCACAATATCGCCTAACCACATTCGTGGTAAAGCTCCAATAGCAAATCCCAAAGCTCCACCACGTGTATGAGATAGATCAAGCATTTCTGATTCGGGGAGTGTTAGATTGATTAATCCAAGTAATGAAGCCACAAACAAAAAGATGAAAATAGTTCGAATAAGGTGAAACTCGAAATCTCTTTTCATAAAAAATATACCTCCAATCGTAAAACAGAAAATAGGAACCAGCCACATCCCTAAACCAAAAATACGTTGAAATACATCATACGTAATCCATTCGGTAATTTCCGTTTTTCCAAAAAAAAGTGCGATTATAATAACCCCTAACGAGATCCAAAGTCCTCCCCAAATTTCCCGGTGTAATGAGCTATCATAATATTCACTCCAAGCTTCTTCTTTCTTTTTTTTGGCCTTCACCTTTTTCATTGCTTTTTGTTTTGCTTTTTCGCGGAGTAACTTTACTCGTTCTTTTTTCTTTTCGGCTGCGATCATTCGTTTCGCCTGTTTAGCTGCTTCTCGTTTTAGAACGGCTGCAGGTATTTTTACACTCGGGGCCTTTTTTCTGCCAAACATCGATCACAATTTTAGTTCAAAAAACAGAACGGTCAAATGAAAAAAATAGTCAGTTCGATAATTAAGACCGAAAATGGAGGGTTGAGGAGCTATTTTTCAGGTTTGCCGAAAGCACACTTTTGAGTTATTTTTTAAAAAAGTGGTTATTTATTTATCGACATTAGGTTGTATTAGTTTTTGCAATTATATTGCATTTTGTATTTATACCTATTTTTTATCCTGTAACTTATTGCAAAAACGAAGACAACCCCCTTTCTATAATACTTTTTCCCCATGTTGTATTTTCTCGTGGATCAAGGAAAATTATTTTTTTGGCTTCTGGATAGTTTCCTGTAATTTGAGAAAGGTTACTGGCTACCTGTGTCATCACCCAAATATCAAAGAAACTTTGTCCAGATTGAGATAAAACCTTTTCAATTTTTTCAATGAGTGGATGCGGAGCATTAAAGGGCATTTTTTGAATTACTAAACTTTTGAAGTGATAGTTTTCTATAGCTGGCGTTAGGAATTTTTTTACACAAAAGAGTATTTTTTTGTCTTTATTTTTTTCAAACAGTTGCAGTAGTTTCCCATTACCGCCCATAACTTTTTCTCCCGCAATAAAAATATGATCATCTTTTATTTCAGCTGTGATTTGATCATAAGCCTTTCTTAAGGTCTCAAGACTTGAGAAGTTAAAAGCTATATTTTCATCGCCTTCCTTAAACAGTGTTATAACCTTGTCCGTGCAAAAGGCATTGTAGTCAGGAGAATTTTGCGAAATAATATTAGGAGGAACTATTAATTCTTTTTGTGTAAAACATTCGTATTCGGTGTGTCGTACTCCTTCTTCAATCCCTAGAAATATTCGAAAAAATGGCATCGTATCACCAACAATATCTGTTCGGTGCCCAATGATTTTTTTAAACTTCCCTAAAACCTCTTTTGCGTTCCTCCAGTCATCAGGTCTCCAAAAGTGAAAAGAGAGAGTTCCTCTTTCTGGTATATAGTTGAAAAATCGAACCATTTTTTCTTCTGGGTTTCGGAGGTTCTCAGCGGTAAAAGTATTGATTTCACTGTTTTCAAAGGCAGCAATTTCGTCGGCAATTTCGGGAAGAGTCTCACGTTCTCCCAGTAGGATTCGCTGTGGAAACTGATTCATTTTGTGTTCTAATCTTGGTTCGAGTACTTCCTTGCAGAAACGAGTTACAAAAAACTGAGCTTTACTTGAAACCGCTTCGTCAGCACTTTCGAGGAATGGCTGAAGGCTATAACTTTTAGTCGGAATATGAAGCAGCTTTTCAGCGACTTCTTCGGCTTCGTCAAGCATTAAAACACGGTTTTGAAAAAGGGGGAGATCATGAAACTCAAAGAAGGCCTGTGGGGTCATTACGATTGTTGGTTCGAGGTCTCGTTCGGCTAAAATTTCTTGAAAAAGAGGATGAGAAGCCTCTTGAATATTTACCTCGCCCCAAAGGTCCCGTTCTTTAAAGAAGAGATCAAATCCATCAAGTCCACGAAATCCCAAAAAAGACCGATACTGGCACTTGAGGTAAAACGTCGTTTGGGCGTCATCAAGTACCTTTCGTCTTTGGGAAAATTGGTTTAACCGTTCTGGATCAAGAATAACACTGGGAGTTGGAAAGTGTGAAATATCAGAAAAAAACTTTAGTTTTGGCGAAACAATTAGAAATTTTTGTCCTGTTTTTTCAAAGTTTTGTTGGGCAAAACTTTTGTAAAAATTGGCAGAGTCATTGTGGTTTCCAAGTTTTAGAAAAAGCGTTTCGTTTTTCTCAAATTTTTGCTGAAACTCATCAGAAATTTTCACTTTAGACAGTTTTTTTGTAGACTTTTCTTTGATAAATTTTGATTGATTGCCTCCTTTAACCGATAAAAATAAATCTTTAGCATACCAATCGGTTTTAGTTTCAAGGAAGGGTTTAATTTTTTCTAAAAAGGCGATAGGTAGTTCTTCGATCTTCTTAATCAACAATTTATATAAGTCCCAAGAAGCGAGAACATCACTCATCGCTCGATGAGCATTTTCGTGACTAAATCCGTATTTTTGTGTGAGCACCTCTAGGGCAAAACTTTCTTCTTGTGGAAGCAGGATTCTTGCAAGTTCGTGTGTATCGATTCGTTTATGTTTTTTTAGGTCTATGCCATTGGCGATCAGAAAGTTAATATCAAAATCAATGTTGTGACCAACAATCACGGCATCACCAATTTTTTTTTGAACGACATCTTTTATATCCTTAAACTTTACCCCCTTTTCTTGTGTTTCTTCTGTTGTAATACCCGTTAGATGACTGACAAAGTCAGAAATTTCAGATTTATCGGGTTGAATGACTTGATCGTATTCATCAACTTTTGTGCCATTTTCAACGGTTATGAATGATATTTCGATGATAGAATCTTTTTCGGGGCTAAAACCAGTTGTTTCGAGGTCAAGAAAGCAATATTTCATTGTGGGAATTATGCGGATATAAATTTTTTTTGAAAGTAGAGTTTATGAATAACTATAAATCACTTGATTTCGCTTTCTCAGTTTAACGCTTTCAAGTAGTTGGTTTTATTATTGAATATTCACAGGATG
>CAYXXA010000045.1:0-6641 GCA_964468965.1 uncultured Candidatus Peribacteria bacterium | reverse complement strand
GTGCTTGGATATTGGTCAACTGGATTCAGACATGGATCACAAGTTAAAGAAATTGAGATAAATTAAAAAATATATCAGAAAAAAGAGGCATAAAAAAAAGGGTGTTATAACACACTCCTTTTTTTTATATTTAATCGCCCTTTTCTATCTCCCTAAAATCTCACGAATAGCTTTTCCCATCTGTCGATCAATATTACTCTTTTTATCTTTAGCCGAAGGATCCGCAACTTCTATATCTGGGATAACTCCTTTTTCATGAATCCATCGTCCTTTCGGACTAATCCACTTAGCAACCGTCAGCTTTAGACTCCCTCCATTCGTAAATGAAACAACCTCTTGAACCGTCCCTTTTCCATGAGAAGTTGTTCCCATAATAGTTCCAATACCGTAATCCTGAATCATTGAGGTTAGGATTTCCGAAGCACTGGCTGATCCTTTATTTTGTAAGAAAACCATAGGCTTGTCAAAATCACTAAGAATACCTTTTCGTTTTGAAGAAAAAACCTCCTCTCGATTTTTATATTCTGCTGAAAACACACGACTTCCTTTGGGTAAAAAAAGCGTTCCCACATCAACTGCTGTTGTCAAAAATCCGCCAGGATTATTCCGAAGATCAAAGATAATTCCTCGTGGATTTTTCGGCAGTACTTCATTTTTAAGCATCTGCTCAAGTTTGAATCCTGTATCTCGTGAAAACTGATGAATCCCAATAACCGGAATACTCTGTTTCCATTCTAGCTTAAGAGCCGGAACGGTAATAGCTCCTCTTGTTACGGTAATCTTTTTTTCTCGTCCTGATCGTAAAATCGTTAGTTCAACCTTCGTTCCTGCTGGTCCTTTAATTTTTTTAATAGACTCCCCAATCGGTAATCCATCAATACTCTCCCCATCAACCGCTATAACAATATCCCCTGCCTTAATACCCGCTGACTCCGCTGGAGATCCTGTAATCGGAGCGGTTATCATAAACTGATTATCAACCATTTCAACAAAAGCACCAATCCCTTCAAATTGTCCCGTTAAACTTTCTTTAAAATCATTCGCTTTTTCTGGCTCAACATAAATCGAATACTTATCATCCAATCCTTCCACCATTTTTACAATAGCTTGATTTACCATGTCTTCCTGACGTTTTTCATCAAGATCTTCCGAAAATTTATATTTTCGTTTTATCTGATTCATCACTTCTTCAAGAACCGCAATATTTTGATCACGCCTTTCATTCAACCGTTTAGAAAGGGCATTCTCACCACTATCCTCACGTAATCGAGGCTTTCTCAACTCGATGTTTAGTCGTTTTTCATATTTATACTGTGGATAAACGGACGTATCTTTTTTAGGTGAACCCGTTGTTGATTTTTTTACCGCACCATTTTCATGCCAGTTATAAAGCCATTGTACAAAATCTTTTCGACTTAAAGGCTCATACGGACGAAGTTTTTTTATATCGATATCTTTGAGGATCCCTGAAGCATAAGCCGCTTCAACAGGTGCTAAATACCGAGCTGTCGGCGGAACACCTCCAACTTTAGCTCGAAAATCAGCCGAAACATGTTTTGGAGCAATTATTTTTTGGGATTGAATAATCCATTTAATCGCATCAATACGACGAATGGGTTTATCGATAAAAAAATCTTTTGTAGGATCGATAAATCCTTTTGCCGAAGCCGCTCGAATATACTGAGCAAACTCATTATCTTTATTGATATTTGGTGGTAAGAGGATTTTATCACTGATATTCTCAAAATTCGTTTCAGTATCCTTAAGCAACACCTTCCAAAAGAAACCAGCTGGGACTGTTTCACTCGGACGGAGAAACGCTCCATCTTCAAGTATTTCATTTTCGATGAGATACTGAACCGCTGGATAAAGAGAGGATCGTTCGGTTACGTCTCGGAAGGCCAACGCAGAATTCATCAACACGGTCAAACCGAGAACAGATAATAATAATTTTTGCATAGTTTTAATAAGGATTAATTTTTTTAGGTATACTAGGTAGTCGGATTTTAAAATACAAATAATTTTAGATCATTTCCCAAACCATTGCTTTCAAATCACTCACTCAAAAAACCCAACAAAAAAACCTTGACACTAATTCTTTTATTCATAGAATCGCTCGGCTTTTTCGTGCTTTTATGTACGTAAAACCGCTTAAATCAAATCATATGTTACAACCAAAGAAAACCAAGTTTCGGAAACAACATCGCCTTAGATCTCAGCGAAAAGGGATGGCTACTCGTGGTTCTTCTATAGCTTATGGTGAGATTGCCATAAAGACAATGGATGCTGGAGAAATTACTGCTCGTCAAATTGAAGCGGCTCGACGAACCATTGCTCGTGCCTTAAAACGAGGTGGGAAAGTTTGGATTCGAGTCTTCCCTGATAAAATCCTAACCGCAAAATCTGGTGAGGTTCCGATGGGATCGGGGAAAGGAGCACCTGATAAATGGGTAGCCCCTGTACGACCTGGTAAGATTTTGTTTGAAATCGCTGGAGTTGATGAACCCATAATGCGAAGGGCTCTAAAGCTAGCTTCTTATAAACTTTCTGTGCGATCAAAAATTATTACAAAAGAAATTTAATATATCATGAAAATTCAAGAACTACGTCAACTAACACCAAAAAAGCTCTGGGCGGAACTGGCTAAAAGTCGTCGAGCCTTAGCGGTTAAGAAATTTCATGTTAAGACAGGACAAGATCAAAAAACTTCTGATATTAAAGAGCTTCGAAAAACAATTGCTCGAATCTTAACACTTTTAGAACCTATAAAAAATAAAACTGCTAAATAATGATTACTAAAAAAGGAACGGTTGTTAAAATTTCTGGTGCAAAGACGATCAAAGTGGAAGTCAATGAGTACCGGACTCACTCGAAATATAAAAAACAATTTCGAGTAACAAAGAACTTCTTGGCACATGATGATAAGGAAACCGCCAAAGTCGGTGATACCGTTACGATCAGACAAGTGGCCCCTATATCAAAAAAGAAGACTTGGGAATTAATATCCACAAAATAAAAAAATAATTTAAAACTTTAAATTACCACAGAGACTTAAACTGAAAACTCAACCATGATACAACATATGACTCGACTCCGTGTAGCAGATAATACAGGTGCCAAAGAGGTAATGTGTATAAAGGTGCTTGGTGGGTCAAAACGACGATATGCTCGTGTTGGAGATACAATTGTGGTAACGGTGAAAACAGCTTCGCCAAAAGGCGTTGTGAAACGAAAATCGGTAGAACGTGCTATTGTGGTTCGACAAGTTTCTATGATTCGACGAGTTGATGGTTCTTATCTTCGATTTGATGACAATGCAGTTGTTATCGTTAACCAAGAAGGCAAACCAAAAGGAACTCGAGTATTTGGTCCTGTTGCTCGAGAAGTACGACGAAAGGGGTATCAAAAAATTGTATCACTTGCCCCTGAGGTCTTATAAATTAAAAGAACTATTTCGTAGCCTCATGGCTACAAGTCATTAAAAAATTGAAAAATGAAATTAAGAATTGGAGATTCGGTTGTCATCTTAACAGGAAAAGACAAGGGAAAGTCTGGTCTGATCCACAAGATAATGGCCGAAAAGGGTCTGGTTATGGTAGAAGGTATCAATAAGAAGATAAAGCACGTAAAAGGTCGTGATGGAAATGCAGGAGAACGAGTAGAATTTTTTGCACCAATCGCTATCTCAAACGTTGCGATCGTTGATCCAAAAACAAAAAAACCAACAAGGGTTGGGTATAAAATCGAAAAGGGACAAAAAATTCGAATAGCGAAAGCTTCTGGAAGTGTAATCCCTCTTCCTAAAATAAAATCTAAAGCGGTAAAAGCCTAATTATAAATCATGAAATCACTACTACTTGAAAAATATCTGACAGAAATTGCTCCTAAGCTTATGAAAGAGCTTGGAATCAAAAATCCTATGGAATTACCAAAGATTGATAAAATCGCGGTTAATGTTGGGATTGGTTCTTATTTACAACGACTTGGAAAGAAAGATACGACTGAAATAGAAGAAGCTATTGCGGCCATCACTGGTCAAAAGCCAAATGTTCGAAATGCACGAATGTCTATTTCTAATTTTAAACTTCGAGAAGGAATGCCTGTCGGTGTTTCCGTAACACTACGACGTGATGCGGCCTACAACTTTTTGGATAAAATGATCAATATCGTTTTCCCACGAGTACAAGGTTTCCGTGGCGTTAAACGAAAAATATTTGATACTAATGGAAATTGTGCTGTCGGTTTCAAGGAGCATACCGTGTTTCCTGAAATCAGCGTCGATGATAGTCGCAAAGTTCATGGCGTTCAGGCTACGATTGTTTTCTCTGGTAGTAATGCCGAACACAACATGAAACTTCTTGAAGCATTCAACTTCCCTTTTAAAAAGAAAATAACAGCGGCAGAAACCGCATAATTAAATCTAACACTTTAAACTTAAAACTAACCACATGGCTCGAAAAGCAATTGTTACCAAATCAAAAAAATTCATGGATCGTTACCTTCTTGCAAAAAAAGAAGGGCGAAAGATTAAACTTGCCACACGTGCTTATAATCGATGTGAGCTTTGTGGACGACCACGCGGATATATGCGAGATTTTGGAATTTGCCGATGTTGTTTTCGATTAAATGCGGAAAAGGGACTTATTCCAGGATTACGAAAATCTTCTTGGTAAACCAAGCCTAAAACTTTGAACTTAAAACTTAAAACTTACTATGACTGACCCAATTGCTGACTTCTTAACACGGATTCGAAATGCCCAAATGGCACAAAATTCTACCGTTGAAATCCCCTATTCAAAAATAAAAGAGGGAATTGCTAACGTGATGAAGAAAAATGATTTTCTAAAAAGTGTTAAAAAAGATACTTCTGGGAAATTCCCCGTTCTTGTGCTTGAACTTCCTGAGAAACGAATGACGCTTACACGTGTTTCAAAACCAGGTCAACGTATCTATAAGGGTGGAGAAGAAATCCGAAAAGTCCTCAATGGACTTGGAATTGCTATTGTTTCTACCTCAAAAGGTATTATGACAGGATATGAAGCCCGAGCGCTTAATATTGGAGGAGAGCATCTTTGTGACGTCAGTTAATTTTGAAATTTAAATACTGAATATATTAAAAATCACCACTTGGTGATTTTTTTAGTAAACTGAATTTGGTTGAGTTGAAGACAGGAGAACATAAGAAATACCAAAATCTTCTAGTATATCTTGCATTGCTTCCATATCCTTCATATTTCTGTCAAAATGATACTCCCCAAGTATGAGATTAATGGCATTTGCTCCCGTATTTTGGGCAAGATTAAAAAGATTCGCACTAATAGCTCTATTTCTTCTCGCTAGACTTCCCTCTTTTTTGGTTGAAAGAGACGCACTTTCAATAAAATAGTTTAAGAACGACTTTTCAATAGCAGGATCTTTTAGCTGAGCTTTTCGAAGTTTGTTTTTACTTGAACGCATATCGTCGATATTTTCATCAAGAGAAGACCATGACATATATTCAGGATGACTACTTATGTCTACAAAAAATCCTTCCCAAGCATTTACCGCTGAA
Organism: uncultured Candidatus Peribacteria bacterium; assembly: GCA_964468965.1. Lineage (GTDB taxonomy): Bacteria > Patescibacteriota > Gracilibacteria > UBA4473 > UBA4473 > JALWQU01. The sequence continues at coordinate 1,090 of CAYXXA010000045.1, read as the reverse complement.
ATATCATATTCTCTCAGTATTTTTAGTGTTTTGAAAATATTCTCTTGAGAGGAGGTGGCTTCCGAAACATAATAGTTGTGAATTATTTTACCGTCATCCTTTTCGTAATCAATTCTATGTACTTGCGGAACTAGGATTACAACAAAGTTTGAAAGACCTTCATATACTTCCTGTATTTTAAACCCAACTAATAAATTTTCAATCTTAGTGATCATATTAATAATTTCGGTTGGTGGCTTATACCGGTTTCTCTTAGTTTTGACTCTAGCCTTTGTGACTCCTTAAAATTATATATTACATTTGAATAATAGGTGTTGTCATTAGAAGCATTACATAATTCCGCCTGCAATAAGGTCCTCTCATTTTCAGTCACATGAGCATTGTTCGCTTTTAAGGTTTTAATAATATCTTTAGCATCTTTTTCGGGATCATTATAACTATTTTCTTTTATTTCGGTCATTAGTTTAAAGGCTATAGAGTTAACACCTGTAAACAAGGCTTATCCCTCTTTCAGTACAAATTTTCGATAAACCCGTTCCAATTTTTCTGCTGTGTAGGAAAATAGCTCTGCAATGATTGATTGAAGATGACGAATCTCCGCCACAAGCGTTTCCATTTTATCGGCAGAATAATTTTTTGAATTTTGCAGTTTTGTGGCCTGACTAATAAGCTTTCGTGTTTGCTTAACCAGTGCTTTTTTCGTTTCCTGTTTTTGAATTACAGGAGGTGGAAGTTTCCTCGTAATTTTTTTCTTCGGTGGATAAATAAGATTTGAAATCGCACTAGGAATAGCGGCAAAACCTGTTTTTTTCTTTTTACTTTTTGAGGCAACAGGGATATTTTCCCCAGCTGATTCACCAACAACCTCTGAAACCTTTTCTGAAGCTTCATCCAGTCCCACTAAATCATCCAAAGCCATATCAGACACCTCGGCCTGAATAATCTGTTCAAATTGATTTTTTTCTTTTTCGGTTGGCATTTTTTATTAACACTATCTTAGTTTTTTATGATATATAAGTCAAAACATCGTTTTATTATAGCATGATTAACCGTAAAGAACAAATAACAAATAAAAGATAAAAAAAATTTA
>CAYXXA010000044.1:0-6813 GCA_964468965.1 uncultured Candidatus Peribacteria bacterium | reverse complement strand
TTCATCCGCCGTCAGTCGTCCGTGGTCTTGCTTTGCCTGAAAAGTGAGAACTTGTCCGGCTTCCTCCAGTGTGTCTATTTCTTGTTGAGCGGACCTAATCTTCCTTAAAGTTGTGCGATGAGAAGCAAATAGTTTCAATTCTGATTCTAAATGTGGCTGTAAGGCCTCCCAAACTTGATTAGATTCCAAAGCTATTTCTATTTGAGATTTAAGTTTTTCTCTATATTCCTTTGCTTCTGTGTTTTTCTTTGACCCTTTATCTTTTGAATGAGTTTCATCATCTGTTTCTTTTTTTTCCACTGAACGCAAAATACTATGTGCTAAATCTAGTTCACTATTATCCGCTTCATATTCAATCGGTACTTCTAATAAAAATAAATCCTCACACATCTGTAAAACCGTAAAAACTTTTGCTTGCACTTCTTCTTCAGATAAGTTTGTTTCTCTTTTTCCAAAAACATCCTTCTTGGCTGTTTTTTTTAGCCAAAATGGAGCCGTGTTTTCTGATCCTGCTAAATATGGTTTTGCCATCTCATCATTATACCCTAAAAGAGCCTGTTTTACAAGTATTCTTGAATTACTTTTTTGAGCTTCTGACTTCTCGCTTGAGTCGCTTGGGTAATGCCTGTCAAAACCACACTACTGGTTTCATCTCCTTCCTCTCGACACACTTCATGAATGTTACCCGCTCCACTTCCAAATCCGATACCTTGAACTACCACTCCCAGTTCTCTCAATTCCTGTATCAATTTTTTGCAGTTTTCTTGATCAGGTATATCTCCATCGGTGGTGATGGTGAGCATTTTTATCTTTTTTCCCTCTCGGAGGAGCTTTTTGTCTTCATCAGTTAAACTATCTTTATACGCTTGTAAAGTCTGATACATACCAGATGAGCTATTACCATGGGCTTCTGCGAGTTTTTCATCCAATTCGCATAGTTTTTTTTCATTTAGTTCATCATCTACGCCAAGCTCACTATTCGCAAACCCACCAAAGCTATATACTTGGCTTTTCCATTCTAAGGGGGTGGTCATGCCTTCTTTGTTTCGACTGTGCGATAAATGTTGGTTCCGTCTCCAGTCATAATACAAAGACTGCAAAATCATCTGGTGTTGCTGATTGACCGCTCCACTATCTTCCATAGAACCTGATAGATCCGCAATAAAGGCTTGTTCAAACAAGGTTACTTCCACTTTTTCTCGTAGGTGAGTTTGTGGATTTTTCCAACCTACAGGATCGGGATCACCTGCCTTACTGCCCACAAAAGCCGTGACCGGTTCATCTAAAAAGGTACCTTCACTTTGCCGAACGGGTCCTTTGAAACGAGTTTGCGGAATTTTTCGTCGAGTTTTGATCATCTCAGTCAACTTTCTATCTTCCTGTTCTAAAGTACTGGCTCGACCATCAATACTATTTTGTGCGGGAACCAGTTGTCGTCCCCATTCTTTTGTTTTGCGTTTAAAGGCATCCCATGTACTTTTTTCTATGCCTTTTTCTCGTTCGAACTGCTCGGCCGCTCGTTCTTCAGGCGTTGGCTCTGGTTCTTCCTCGTCGTTATCCGTACTACTTTCTAATTCCTCATACAGTTTCTCCAGTTCTTCTTTACTCAGCTGTTCTGGTGGATCGGTTGGGGCAAAATCCCCTTCTTGCGATTCCGTATCTTGATCTTCGCTTTCTTCGTCATCTTCATCCGATTCCTCTTTAGGTGGGGTAGCATCTTGTCCGTCATGCGTCCATTCTTTACTTGCTGGATCCCACACAATCCCCCAAGCGTGTTCGGTCAGCCCAGGGGCTTCTACTACCGCAAAATCCCAGCGTGGATCCTTGGTCACGTAAGGTCCTTCACAAATAGCGGAGGCTACACCAACACGATGGCACAGTTCATTGCGTAAGATATTCGCCCAGTAGCAATGCAGCACGCCTACTTCTGACATTTTCTGCCACAATCCCTGAACGCTTGATTGCATTTGGGATTGATATATTTGATCTATCTCAGCAATCTCAGTTTTATCACGAGGATAACGAAAAGTTTTACGAATATAGTTCGCAATCTCTCGCCCTTTATGCACATCTGACAAATGACTTTGTGTATTTAAATCACCAATAAATCCTTCCATATCCTGATCTAAATCACCGCCTTCAATTCTATAATCACACTCTAATGGCTGATCAGATAAAGCATTGCTATCACATTTATAGAGCACAAAGTCAAAAGAAAATGGAGTTGGTTTATTGATGGTTAGCCCTTCTTTCGGCTCAATTGAAATACCTCCCTGTGTATCTCGCAGTAGTACAAAAGTATTTTTCGGTTCCAAAGTTTCAAGCAGTGGAAAACCGTCCTTATTCCAGGGCAACATGTTTTCTTGTCCTGGTGTAAATACACCTTCATAAGGTCTTTTGGTTTCCAAAACTTTCGTACTACTAGGCAGATCTTCTAGAAACCACAATCCTTTTGACAAACACTCTCGACCAATGCCTTGATTTTCTGTCGGATCAAAACGACATCGTCTTCGTCGATAATACCCTCCTAAAAATTTAGGACCTACTTTTGTTCGAATGGCTTCTTCTGGAAGTTCTTGTTCTTCAGAAATACTGGTTAATTGCGGTGGATGGTACGTAAAACTATCAGTTTGTCTACATTGTTTATCTTGGTTGGCTAAACGCTCTTCAATGGGTTTTAAAAATGTTTGAAATAACTTTTTTCGAGCTTGCCATTCTGTGTTCCCTGAAAATAAATATTCTAAAAAATCACCTAAACTACCTCCTTTTACTTTTTCGGATAGTTGTTTATCAAACTCCTGAAAAACTTGAGAAATCTCACTTGATAGATTTTGAGGTAATTTTTCCGTCAGTGCATAAATATCAAGAGCCATTTCAAATTCACCCACTAAACTTTGAGAATTTGGTAAATCAAGTAACGCTAAATCACTTTTACTTCTGAATTTCTTAAGCCCCTGCCAGCAGAAAATTTTTTGTAGTTCTGGATTGTTTTTTAAGTCTGACAAAACATGAGAACCATTCAGAAAAATCGATCGCAATCCCATTCGCAACCCTATTTCCCTCAAGCCGGTTATTTGGGCCATTTCTGTACTAGGAAAAAGATTTGTATTTAGGCTTAACTTGTTCTCCGTCTTATTCCATATCAATCGTCCTCCTGTAGATTTCAAGACCAACGTCACCCCTTCCAACACTATCTCTCGAAATTCTTGTTTAGAAGTATCTGGTTGACGTTTATTTAACATTCCTACAATTATACCTCAAATCCACCTAAGAAACAAAGTAAAAAACTAATTTATAAATTCTAAAATAGAACCGACCATTTAAAAAAATTAGACGGATAAAAAAACTAAACATCCCAAGCAAACAAAAAATTGAAATAAAACAAAATATCAATATTTTATAGTAGATATGAAAATTTCACATAATTGGCTCTCGGAATTTGTAGATTTGAATGATATTGACGCGAATAAAACAGGCGAATTCCTCACGCTTCATACGGCTGAACTGGAAGAAGTACTTCCTCAGAAACCCTTTTTTGAAAATGTGTTTGCGGGAAAATTTATCGAACGACGAGAGCATAAAAACTCTGACAAACTTTCTGTTGGTATTTTTGACTGCGGTGATCAGGGAAAAAAACAGATCTTATATGGTGATGTACACGCTATTGAAATTGGAGACATTCTTCCCATTGCGATAAATACCACGCTCAAATCTGGACTCAAAATTAGTGAGTCGGAAATCCGAGGAGAAAAGTCGGAAGGAATGATCGCTGATAATACAGAACTTGGAATGAAGAATGAGGGACTTTTGCGATTTAAAGAAACCGATATTGGAAAACCTTTAACCGAAATCTGTACGGAATTTGCCGATACACTTCTAGACATTGACAATAAATCACTTACCCATCGCCCAGATCTCATGGGACACCGTGGATTTGCCCTAGAGTTCTCGGCTATTTTTAACCGAAATCTTACCCTCCCCGAGCCAGCCGTGGCTGTTCCTACGGATAAGAAAGCACTTGATATTGATGTTCAGACCGATAAATGTCAACGGTTTACCGCTATCAAAATGGGAGGTATTACAATCCAAGATAGCCCCCTCAAAACGCAAGTACGGCTGGAAAATCTTGGCGTACGAGCCATTTCCAATCTCGTTGATGTTACCAATATGATAATGCTGGAATTTGGACAGCCAATGCACGTGTTTGATGCGGATAAAGTCGAAGGGAAACTTATTGTTCGACAGGCAAAAAATGGCGAAAAACTGATCGCTCTTGATGGCAACGAATATAAATTATCAGAAGAAGATATGGTTATTGCTGATGAAAAAAAAGTACTTTCTATCGCTGGAATTATGGGCGGACTCGAAAGCTCAGTGACCGATAAAACCACCAATATTATTTTTGAATGTGCTAACTTTGATCCCGTTTCTATCCGAAAATCATCACAAAGACTTGGACTACGAAGTGATAGTTCTATGCGATTTGAAAAATCACTTGATCCTGCTCAATGCAAAAAAACACTTTTTGCCGCTGTTGAAATGACTCAAACCCTTTGCCAAAATAGTAGTATTGAAAGTCAATTAGCTGATTACTGGCCCCTTCCAGCGGAACGAAAAACTATAACGCTTGACCCTAAGCGACTTCGAAAATATACAGGACTTAGTATTGATGATAATGAAATTCAGTCGAAACTAGAATCTATTAACTTTGAGGTAAAATCCTCCGATGGTACTTTTATCGTTAAAGTCCCAAGTAATCGAGCGACTAAAGATATCGCTATCGCTGAAGATCTGATCGAGGAAGTTGTCCGACTTCATGGATTTGCGGATATTCAGTCTAAAATACCCAAGCTTCCTATTACGCCCCCTCATCGTAATAAACTACGAGAAAACGAATGGAAAATGAAAGATTTTATTGCGGCTCGAGGTTTTTTGGAGGTTTACAATTATGATTTTGTTGATACTGATGATTCTCAATTCGTTGGCAATCATGATCATGTGACCATTGCCAATCCACTGTCAAGTGCTTATGCCCAGTTACGACAGACGCTCGTTTCTAATCTGATAAAGGATATTGACAGCGAGTTACGACTTAATAATGAAGTACATCTTTTTGAGTTTGGTCGAACCTTCAAAGAAGTAGGAAAGGTGCTTCCTGAGGAAGTCCTTCACTTTGCACTCTTGTCCGCTAAAATTGGAAGTCATGAAGATCAAAGTTTTTTTGATCTCAAGACAGAGCTACAACGATTATTTAAACATGTTGGATTAACGAATATCCAATTCAAACCAGTTCCTGACGAAAAACTAAAACCTTACTTTCATCCCAGTAAAACAGCAGAGGTCTATTGTAATGAAGAACTTGTTGGTGTCGTTGGTATATTACACCCTCAGTTTTTAATGATTAAAAACTCTCACATCGCGTTTGCCGAATGCGACATGGAAAAAATCAATCAATATCTACTCAATCAGAATATTAAATATCAAAAAATCTCGCCCTATCCTTCAGTTTATCGTGATCTTTCAATTGTTCTCAATGATAAATTGCCTATCGCTGATATAGAAAAAATTGCCAAAGAGTCCAGTCCTTATCTGCAAAAAATAGAACTCTTTGATGAATATCGAGACACGGAAAAACTAGGAAAGGACTTAAAAAACCTCGCCTTCCACCTTCAATTTCAATCCGTTGATAAAACCCTTGAGGAAGAAGAAATCGAAACGCACTTTCAAGCTATTGTTGATCAGCTCAATAAAAAATTAAAAGCCCAGTTACGACTAGAATTTGATAAATCAAAAACCTCATAGTTTCATTCCTTATAGTGAGAGATCAAAAACGATGTAAGTATTTCTTCCTGTATTTATTTCAGGATCTGAAAAGGCAATATTAAGCATTTACTGACATAAATAATTTGTTTTGGTTTAACCATTAACACACAATGATAAAACTCTTCTCCGTCCCCATCACACAAAGTACTCGCCAACAAGGGGCAAAGGATTTTGTACGATATGCGATGGAAAAAAAAGGAGCTTTCTACACCGCCACCCCCAACGCCGAAATACTCCTCGAAGCCGAAAAAAATCCTGATCTAAAAAAATTTCTCAAATCCTGTGTATTAAATTTTCCCGATAGTGTCTCTCTTCGGTGGGCAGCAGAATATCAGACAAAAAAATGGTCAAAAATTCGAGCCATCCTTGAACTTCTTTTTCTTTCCTGGCGAAAAAACAAATGGAAGACGATTCCCCAACGGGTTTGTGGGTCCGATATTTTTGAAGATATTTGTCGTGAAGCAAGTGAAAAAAATATAACCCTCTTTCTTCTTGGAGGGCTCCATGGAGTAGCCGCAAAAACTAAAGAAATACTGGAAAAAAAGTATCCCAAAATCAAAATTGTTGGTACTTCTGAAGGTTCTCCCAAGGACGACGAACTCGTAAAACAAATCGCCAATACAAAACCTCAAATTATTTTCGTCGCTTATGGTTGCCCAACACAAGAGTTTTGGATTGCACAAAATTTAAAAAAAATCCCAACAGCCCGAATCGCTATGGGCATCGGTGGAACTTTTGATTTCATGGCAGGACATATTCCACGAGCCCCGAAATTTATGCAAAAACTTGGACTAGAGTGGCTGTATAGACTCATCAAACAACCCTCACGAGCAGGAAGAATCTGGAAAGCTGTCGTGGTTTTTCCGTGGAAGGTCTTAAGTCAATAAAAAAACAATATCACTTATCAACTACAAAATCACCCCATGGTAAGGCTTTAAATTTTTGAATAATAGCTTTATACTTGGGATTCTCTCGTTTGTTTATAGGATC
>CAYXXA010000043.1:0-6846 GCA_964468965.1 uncultured Candidatus Peribacteria bacterium | reverse complement strand
TAGGATCGGAAATATTGTTAGCAAGGTGGTGTTTAATTCGTCCAAATTCACACATTCCACTAGCCGAAACGATAAAACAGGATCCAGGAAAATCATTTAAAGCCTTGGATTCATCAACACTTCGAATAAACTGAACTCCATTTTCTTCTGAAAAAGGATCTTTTCCTTCATCGAGGAGTTTTGATAACTTTTCATCAAAACACTCAGGGTGTAGTCGGAAAATATCTGTGGCTGATACGGCTAATGGAGAATCAATAAAAATAGGGATTTTAGGAATTTTTCCATGATGACTGAGAGAACGGAGTACATACAGAATTTCTTGTGTTCGTTCGACGGCAAAAGCGGGAATTAAAATTTTCCCTCTTCGATCAATTGTTTCGTTGATCTTCTTGGCTAATTGTTCTTCGACCTGATGAATCTCATCATGTAGACGATCTCCGTAGGTTGACTCACTTAGAAGAAAATCTAAATTTTTAAGTTGTTCTCGATCTTTCAGTATAGGTAATTGCTTTCGACCTAAGTCTCCCGTAAATCCAAGTCGAATATCCTGATGAGTATCCTCATCGTGGATTTCCCATTCTTCAACAGCAGATCCAAGAATATGACCAGCGTCGTGAAATGTCACATAAACGCCATGAGCCAGTCTTATTTTTTGATGATAATTGACAGATCGAAAAAGTGATAAGGCTTTTTCTGCATCCTCTATCGTATAGAGTGGTTTGATTTCTGGTTCGTGTAGTTTTTTCGCTACCCATTCAGCATCACGTTCTTGGATATGGGCAGAGTCGCGGAGCATTACCGTACAGAGATCACGTGTAGCGTGTGTACAGTAAATTTCACCTTTGAATCCGTTTTTTACTAACAGAGGAATCGCTCCACTGTGATCAATATGTGCGTGTGAGAGCACGAGAATGTCGATGTCTTCGGCATTAAAGGGAAGTGTCATGTTCCATTTGAGAGCCTGTTTTCGTCGTCCTTGGAAGAGTCCGCAGTCAAGTAAAATTTTTTTGCCGTTAACATGAAAAAGGTGTTTCGAACCAGTTACTCCTTGTGCCGCACCTGCAAATTCGATTTTCATAGATTTTGTTTTTAGATTTTTGTTTCCGTTAAGTATAGCAGAAAAATACTCGTTTTTCAAGTGTTTTAGGGAGTGAGAATTACGGTAATTCTTTGATTTTTAGAATCTACTTTGACAAGGGTAAGTAAAGGATGCTATTTCTTATAGCATGAAAAAAATCCTAAACATTCTTCAGCTGATTGATCAGTTTTTTGCGAATATAATAATTAAAATAATTCAGATTTATCAGCATACCATTTCACCAGATCATTCTCATGGAGGGAAAGCGATGCCTTTTGTTGGGTGTAAGTTTTATCCTTCGTGTTCTGAGTATGGTATACAAACCCTTAAAAAAAGAGGATTTTTGTTGGGATTTCCTCGTGTGGTATGGCGAATATTACGCTGTCACCCTTGGGCGAAAGGTGGTGTAGATCGTCCCCTATGAATTCATTTTTTATGTTTTTTTGACGAAAATTATATTTTCATTTAGAATGTGTTTCGTATTTTAGGGTAAAAATATGATAGTGTTGGAAGAACTCTGAAATGTGTATTTTTTTAAAAACCTATAACCATGGAATCGATTATTCAAAAAGCCCTTAAACTCCTTTTAGATAAATTTGGGGCGACGTATGATTGCGTGATGGTTTCCGAAGATAACGGTCATTATCGTGCTAATATCGAGACGACAGAACCAGCTCGTTTGATTGGTAAAAATGGAGATACGTTAAGTGCCTTGCAGACGCTATTAAAAAATTCCCTATATGCGCAAAACCATGAGAGTGTTTTTATTACGGTTGATGTCGATAATTATAGAAAAAACAAGGAAGATAAAATCGTGGAAAAAGCGAAGAAATATATTGAAATTATGAAAAGTGAGAATCTTGGAGAGATGAAACTACCACCGATGAATCCCTATTATCGACGGATTGTTCATACATGGATTGCGAAAGAAAGGCTAGAACTTACTTCGGACTCTGTTGGTGAAGGGCGAGATCGAGCGGTGCGAGTATTTTACAAATAGTTTAGGTGATGTTTATTTCTGTGATTTATAAAAAACACCTAAAAGAGTATCAGCTCAAAGGAATGGTCTAATCCCCAAAGAAGAAGTCCTTTAAAAGTCATCGTCTTCCGTGAATAATTTTACTCGTGGAGGGTTTTCACTGATAACAACAACCTCAGCACTACAAAGATCACACTCGAGGACTTCCTCTTCATGGAAGTCTTCAAAAGGCACTTCAAACCGTCCTCGACAGTCTGGACAGAAAATAACGGCAATCTTTGCGTCTAAAATATTCATGGGTTTTTTCTTCTTCCTTTTTAATGTTTTGAGATAAAAAATCAAACTTTATTGCATTGGTCTGCCTTGTTGTTATTTATTTTATGTGCTTTTTAATAAGTTCAGAAACATATTTGACGGTAAATAAAATAAGCATCGTCAGGAATGATCAGAAGTTTCTTTTTTTTTGTGTTTTTCTTGAAAATATAGTAGAATAGAAAGATTTTTTTATAAAAATGGAAAAAGAATACGAATATTCACCGTCACTTCAAAGAGTCCCCCCATTTTTAAATTCGGTCAGTAATTTTGATGGAGATAAAAGATTTCATAATACAATTGAGGTTTTTTCGGAATATGCTAAATTTAACGATGGATTAAAATTTGAAAAAGGAACACCAGAAAATGGTAAAAATTTTGCCGTTAAATTACTTGATCGAGAAACTGAAGACGTCGCTCGATGGCAATACAAAAAAGTTGTTGACCCAAAAACAGGTAAATATTTACGAACAGAAAAAGAATCTAGTGAAACTGAGTTAGTTCCATCCTACAAATTTCAGATCATAATTGGACAGAATTTCAAAAACGAAGATTTGCCGAAATTAATCCGAGAAATTACGAAACAAAATGAAAAAGTTCCCGCTGATATTCGTGTTGATTTGAAAACACAGAAACTTTTAGCGGAAAAATACCGTGCTCGTGCCGCTGATATCTCAAAAATGTTGAACCAGAAGGTGTGGGACAGTAAAGACGAAACGACGCGTGATGCCCGAAAAATTTGGAGTAAGCGTGCATTCCACGCGTTTGCGATGTCTGAAGCGTATGGAAAAGGACGTGAACTTCGTGACAAAACAATGTCGGTTGATTTTGAAACGTTTTTGAACGAAAACTCGGATGGTGCTATTTCGAAAAGTTTACAAAAATCGACAGCACGACTTTTGTTGACAAAAAGATGGATGGAAAATGTAAGCGGGAATTTTGGAAATTTTATGAGAGAAATGGCTGAAATTTATGCTGCTGATTCTGAAATTTTTTCACTTGGAGATTTTGATCAAATTCGTGTCCTTTTAATTGACGAAATTTCAAAATTAGAAGTTTCAGCGGCCGACAAAATTCAATTACAAACTTTTGTTGAATCACAAGTCCTTGCACGTGAAATATCTAAATCAGAATCAGAAAAAAGTATAAAATCACGTGACCAAAATCGATCTGAGAAAATCGAAACTTTTTTACGAAATTTAGCGGAAAGTCTCGATCAGAAAATCGATAAAATTTATAAAAAAAATTCTCAAAAACGAAATCGACGTGAGCTTGAAATTTCTGATCAAAAATTTTATCGTGATCTTGAGCTCGAAATGATGCGCGATTTGGAAAAAATAATTTATGAGCGGGGTGAAAAAGAAATGATTCGGATTTCTGGTCTTCCGGAAGTTTTCAAAGATGCGTGGCCAGATATTTTTAGCGTTATTAATAAAAAATATTTTAGCCAAAATTTTGGAAAAGAATGGCGTAATTTTAAAAAAATTTCGGAGAAGATTAAAAAAGAAAAAGATCCTGTCCAAAAAGCTAAAATGCAAGAAGCCGGTGCTGAGATTTTGTGTGCGCTATTATATTCGCAAAAATTTATAAAAGGGTCCATTGGAGTATATAGCTTGACAGATATTCGCAAGAAACGCAAAGCCAATTGTATCGGACAAGCGGCGATTTTGCATGCGATCGGGGAAGCCTTTTTGGATGCGGAAATTTGGTTCGCTACGACCCGTAGTCATGCCTTTGCGATTCTGAAAACAGCTGATGAAAAAAAACCTTTTTTTTCGCTTGATGGACCGGTGAATGAACTCGATATTTCCGATCGTGATGGAATTCATTTTGTGAAAGAGTATACGATAATTGGAGGGGAGAAAATGCCGTGGATTACAGTTAATCGAGACTTTTCGCGAGGATACACGGGAAGTGTTTTGGATTGGATGAAAGATATTACAGAAAATCCCCAATTAGGGCTTTTCCTATCGAAACAAACGGTACAGCGCAATCCAGAACATCCGGGCTTTCGTTCTAATTTGGCGGTTGCTTTTAGCTATAGCGGAAAGTGGGAATCTGCACGTCGCGAATATGAAGCGGCGACTTCACTAGACAAAACCAATCCGTGGTACGCGATTGCTTTTGCCAATTTTTTGAGTGGTGGAATGATTTGGGAATTCACTCTCAAAAATGATCGTGGTGAAGAATACGAACGGGACTTACCCGCGGCACGAAAAGAATTTGAACGTGCATTAGAATTAATCATGGAGGACCCTATAAGGGAGGATTTACCCGATTTACCCAAAGATGATAAACCGGATGGAATAGAGCTAGGATTCGCTTGGATCTATAAAATTCGGCAAATTTTGAGGGAACTTTGAGTGTTTGCGGGTTTTAGTAAATAAATTTATGAGTTGTTGCTGAGTAGGGTTTTGATACTTTTTGTTTTCCTTTTTTGAAGGCGAAATATATTCCATGGTTATATAGATTCCTATCTTTTCTTTATAATATGTGATGGACTTATACAGCTTTTTTACAATCTAAATTTTATGATTATACTGGTACTATGAACCCGAAAATCATCTCTCAATCAACGATTGAGCAATGGGTCGAAAAAGCTCAGCATGGGCATGAACGATCTTTTGTGAAACTATATGATCTTTTTTTTGAGCCTATTTTTAGATATGTGGCATTTAGAGTTCCAGCTGATCAGGTTGAAGATTTAGTGGGAGAAATTTTTTATAAAGTTGTAAAAAATCTCTCAAAATATGAAAAGAAAAAGGGGTCACGCTTTAAGTCATGGATTTATCGTATTGCGCATAATCAGGTTATAGATTTTTACCGAAAGCAAAAAGAACTCTTAGGCGAGGACGGATTAGAAGAAGATTTTTTTGTCAATTTACCAGATGAGAAAGAAGATACTCCTGAAGAGCAGATTCTAAAAAAAGAGGTATATGAAAAGCTATACACTGTCATGAAGCAATTGTCACCCTCTCATCGAGAAATTTTGGAATTAAAATTTTTAGAAGAGTTTACGAATACAGAAATCGCACAAATTACGGGGAAGAGTGAGGGCAGTATTCGCCTGATGCAGTTACGAGCCCTGAGAGAAATGCGAAAGTATTTCAAACATCATCCTTCCCTGTGAATATTAGTACTTTCTATAATTTATCCGCTAAATCAAGGATCATGGTTTTTGTTTTTTCTATTCCGATACAACCGTCGGTGATAGATTTTCCGTATTCAAGATCATCAGCACGATTAAAATCATTCATATTTTGTGCTCCGTCCTTTAAAAAACTTTCAACCATAAAACCCTTAACGATTTTTCTAATTTGATCGTTTTGTTTCATATTTTCAACCACATCTCTGAGCACCTGAGGCTGAAGAAGCGGGTCCTTTTTACCGGTTTCTATATTAAGTGAGTTATCATGAGAAATGTCAACGAGGATTGAAGGATTGGCTACTTTCTTTTCGTGAAGTATTTGAGTTGCTTTTGTAAGTGAGCTAATATCACAATTACTTTTTCCACCTCCTCCACGAAGGATGAGATGAGCGTATGGATTTCCAGAAGTTTTAATCTGATTACCGCCGATGACAAAAGTATGTTTATTTTGAGCTGCGATAATAGAGTTTACCCCAATCCCAATATCCCCTGAAGTAGGATTCTTCATCCCCACAGGACAGTCAACCATTGAGGCAAAAATACGATGTTCTTGATCCTCAGCACTTCGAGCACCAATCGCAAGCCAAGCGTATAAATCAGTGAAAAACCCTTGTTTATGTGTAAAAAGGGCTTCGTCGGCAATGGGAAATCCAAGCTTGAGAACTTCTAGCATCATGGCTCGACAGTATTCGATTCCAGATTCGATATCAGCGTCTGCGTATGGATCGGGTTGATTTACGGGACCGGTCCAACCAAGGGCTGTTCGCGGTTTTTGAATATAAACTCGCATGACAAGTTTTATTTTGTCTTCCACCTTTGACTTGAGTGGGGCAATACTCTTAGCGTATTCGATAACCGCTTTGCTTGGCCAAGCCGAGCAGGGTCCAATAATTAAAATTTTTCGATCATCTTCCCCCGATAGAATAGCCTGAATTTCTTTTCTGTCTTGATCAATTTTCTTTTTTAAAGTATCAGAGCAGGGAAGTTTAGTGTGAATTTCTTTAGCGGTTGGGAGTGTTTTCTGAATGGTGTAAGACATGGTTTACAGGTTAGCAATTAGTAGTGAGAAATTAACCATAAAAAGAAAAAAACACCGATGATTCGGTGGTTATCTTTTTCGTGCAAAAAATATCCACCAAATTATTGGGTGTTTTTAAATAAAAAGTAGGAAAAATATTTTTGCATTTCGATCGTAAGTTTAGCGTGTGTTTTACCGTGGTCAAATTTTTGAGTGGTAATTTACACATTCTTCACTTATTCTAGTTTAGATCATGCTTGATTCTTTTTTGTCCCAACTCCCACCACTTGAATGGAATGCTTTTTGGATTT
>CAYXXA010000042.1:0-6906 GCA_964468965.1 uncultured Candidatus Peribacteria bacterium | reverse complement strand
TTGAGCCAGTTCAGCTTTTTTTGCTCGTTTTGCCTCAACAGATTGAGCCAGTTCAGCTACTTCAAGCTCTGTTAGTGCTAGTCGATAAGGGGATATCTTTTCTCTTTTACATTTTCTCCATGGTTTCTTCCCCTCAGTTTTTTTCACAATTTTACAGGCTTTTTCCCCCATTTCAATTTGAGCTATCAGCCTCGCCCTTTCTGCCTCTACCGTTATCTCCATTTGTTCTCGCCCAACAGATCCCTCTTCTAGCGTAGATACCTCTGGACCTTTATTTCCAAGTGATGCCAATACGATTTCATTGTTTTCAGCTTGTGCTCCTGTCGCCAAAGCTCCCGTGAGTAGTAATGCCGAAGTCAGTTTGCCTGGTTTTCCCATGATAAAGGGGGGTAAAAAATTCGGAACTCCAAAGATCCTAAAACGGCGTTTTAGCGTTTTTTTTGTGTCCGATTGATTGACTGTTTATCGTGTATGATTAACGTCATATTTCACCCTATAGTATTTCTATTTTTCGTCAAATTATTTTACTTGACAAGTTATCCCTTTGTGCTCGCGGACTTCTGGGATTCGTTGTGAAAAGGACTTAAAAATGGAATGATTTTTTTATAGATTATGGTGAAGTGGTGTTTTGTTGATAACAAAAAACGGTAATTAAACCGTATTTCCCCTGCATATTGTGTTTTTTGTGGTGGCTGGAGGCGGATTTGAACCGCCGACCTCCGGGTTATGAATCCGACGCTCTCACCAACTGAGCTACCCAGCCTAACCGAGAAAGAGTATTGTGATATTTTTTTAAATTTCAAGAAATTTAGTGGTAATCTTATTTAGTTGCCAATTTTTGGCAGATAGTTGATAATTTAGTCAATGTTGACCAGTTACAATAAGTCCTATCGATCAGTTGTCTATGCCAAACATGGAATTGTGCCAGATATGGCAGTTGGTATTCTTGTCGATTTTGTCATCAATTCTGATACGGGAGTTTTCGAGGCGGCGTGGGTTAAGACAGGAGAAGGTATACGGCTTATTTCCTTTCAGAGTATTCTTGAATGGAATGAGGATGAAATCTATCTCGAAAATGAAAGTGATTTACTTGTAGAAAAAGACTTTCCACGACTTGAAAAAATACTCCAAAGGGAAGTCCCTATACTTGGTAATAAAGTTTTTATGAAAAAAACAAAAACTTACTTAGGAAAGGTGACTGACTTTGCCTTTGATACGATATCACCACGAATTTTAACCATTACGGTGAAAAAAGGGTTTTGGTTGTGGGGGGCGTCTCGAATTATCCACCATCGAAAAATTTCCAAAATAACCAAAGAAGGGATATTTATTCTTGAGACGGGGCTGAAAGTAGCTTCGGAAAAGTCGGTTGTAAAAGTTCCGAAAAAGTTTCGATCAAGTACAGAAACTATTCAAAAAAGAGATGAAGTTTAGACTAAAAAGAAGGAAGTTATTACAAATGTAGCTTTGTGGTCTTGTCATCTGATCATCTTTCCCTAAAATCTGATCATAATAAAAAATATATGAAATCATTTAATCACTTCCTCCGAGAAAAAGGCGTCCACAACGATGTTCGTTCTTTGCTTTATCATATCGCTCGAAGCGTCAAATATATTAACTTTTCTATTCGGTCTGGAAATACCGGAAAAATAGGAACGGAAAATAGTTTTGGAGAATCACAAATGGCACTTGATGTGATGGCGGATAATATCATTGCCAAAGAACTGGAACTTTCTGAGCTGGCAAAAATTATTGTTTCAGAAGAAAAAGAAGATCCTCAATTTTTTGAATCGCCACGAGGTGATTTTTTTGTCGCTTATGATCCGCTTGATGGATCGTCTTTGGTTAATGTTAATTGTGCGATTGGTTCTATTTTTGGAATTTGGGATAAATCCACTGATATTATCGGAAGAAAGGTAGATGAGCATTTTGTGGCGTCTTGTTATGCGGTTTATGGTCCAAGGATTACGTTTGTTATCGCGATTCGAGATAAAGGTGTACATGAGTTCGAACTTAATGATGTGGGAGAATTTATCCTGACAAAAGAAAATCTAAAAATTGAAGATGAGTCAAAATACTTTGCACCAGGAAATTTGAGAGCCTGCGTAGAGGATAAAAACTATAAATCATGGCTTGACGACTGTGTTCTCAGTGGAAAAACGCTTCGGTATTCAGGTGGAATGGTACCTGATCTCAATCATATTTTACTCAAGGGAAACGGTATTTTTGCCTATCCTCGTTACTCAGGATACCCCAATGGGAAACTGCGACTTCTTTTTGAGTGTGGACCGTTTGCGTTTGCTTTTCGTGAAGCAGGAGGATTAGCCAAAAATCAGGATAATCTGGATATTTTAGATATCACGATTGAAGATTATCATCAAACATCACCAATCTTTATTGGTTCACGAAAGGCTGTGGAAAAGGGAGTGACAATGGTGCGTTAGAGGGTTGGGATAAATTTTCCACAAGAGGTGATGGTTTGAAATAGGGCAGCTTCAATACGAGGAGGAAGGAGTAGTGCCTCTTCATGAGAACCTAGGTTATTTCGGCTTCGTCTTTGTTGTTGAGTCAAGTCAAGGAGTGCTTTGAAACTCTCTTCTTGGTATGAATTATTTGGGTGATTCGGTTCTTGTCCCTGTTTTAATTCTAAAACAAATGGTGTTTCAAGCCGATGTCTAAAAGGTTTAGTTAGTTCTTCTTGGACGGTTTTTGAAAGTACAAAACTTTTCATATAATCTGTCATTTCAGGAGAGAGGCAAAATGTTTTTAACTCTTTACTATTATCGAAGTAGTGAATTTTTGATGGAATCATGCCCTCTTTTACGTAGAACCTTTGCATGCTTAGATAGGGAAGTACCTCTATTTCAGGTTTCCCAGATAATTTATTGTGTAAATCGTACATAAGTTTTCCCAATCCCATTTTCTGAAAATTAGGGTCAACGAGGAATCGTCGGTGTTCTAAATGTTCAAGCCCTTTGATTTCTAATGTACTTTGTGTGGATTGGGCAATGGCTTGACATCCACTAAATATAATATTATTAAATCCATTTTGAGGAAAAAGTGGAGAAGCATGAAACGGTTTGGTCGGGTTGAACGCCACTACGCCATCGTTGCCAAGGAGTGTTATTGTTACTTTTTTATTAGTGGTACGAATACGAGTATAAATAGCTGGGTTCTCTCGTATTTCCTGTAGATGAAGGGCGATCAATTTTTCATCGTCAGGGAGTATGCTTATCTTTTTATCTACAGTCATTGAGTCTTAGATTTTAGTTGTAACATTGGGTTTAAACCTTTTTCTTTGTTTTTCCATACGACACTTCCGAGTCGGTCATAAGAGGGAGGTTGGTAGTCAACAGTTGCCCACTCACCATGGATTTGTCGTAATCCTTTTGGAACTTTAAATTTGGCATAAGTTTTAGGATTTTCTTTATAAAATTTCTGAACCATTTCATTCCAGATTCCACCAAGAGCGATGACTGAAACACTACCGCCTTTCAGAGCTTTTCCACTCGTATTTCCGCCCCACATAAGGAAGGTGTGATTTGGAGAATAACCAACGACAAGGTCATCGGCTGGTAGTAAAACACCATTGACTCGTTTGGAAGAAGTTCCTGTTTTGGCAGCAATATTGTAATTGGGAACCGTGAGGTTTTTCCGCCAGTTGTACGCGACAGGACGAGCATGTTCATTTGATAAAATATCATTGATGAAAAATCGAGTAGTATCCGAAACTTTGGCAATGGTTTTGTCATTACAGAAGTTACCTAGGTCTTTTCCGCCAAAGGTTTTAACCGAAATAATTGGGCAAATATCTTTTCGCTCACCAGTCGCCAATGTGGCATAGGCGTTTGCTAGTTTATTTAATTGTATCGGAGCTGTTCCAAGACTAATTGTCCAGCCAAAAGCGTGATTTTTGAACCGTTTGTTAATTTCGAATCCGAAATTTTTGTCGAGGTAGCTTCGTATTTTTCGTTCACCTCCAGCCAGTATCATCGCTTTGGCCGCGGGTACATTTCGAGACTTTGCCAAAGCATCTGTCATCCGAATGCCACCAAGATAGTGACCATCAGCGTTACGAACGGTATGTGCTCCTGTACGAAAATAAAGGGTTGAGTCATAAAATATTGTTGGCGGTTGGTATCCATTGTCGATAGCAGCAGCATAGATGAAGGGTTTCATCGTAGAACCCACTTGTCGGGCCGATCGTAACATATCGATTTGTCCATTTATTTTGTTATCCCAATAATACTGAGAACCAATCCAGACTTCAGGTTTTCTGGTTTTATTATTAAGAATCATAAAAGCCGTATTACTAATTTCGTGGTCTTTGTTGAGAGATTTACTCCATTCTTCTCGAAGAGCATAGGAAATTTCTTGTTGTAGTTTTGAATCCAGTGAGGTCTTGATAATAATTCCATCATGGATAGAAGAAAATTCGGCACCGTGTTTCGCCAAATAATCGCGAACGTAAAACTGGAAGTGCTGAAAATCAGAATGTGCCCAATTATGTCGTCGTGGAAGACGGATTGATTTTAATTCTTCCCAAACCTGTTTTATTTTTTTGTGATCCCAGTTTTCCTGCTTGGCAAGGTCGAGCATTATTTTTTCAATTCTCGTTTTTTGGTACTTTGGCTGAAAAATATCGCAAGGATCAGTTTCCTCTGGACAGGATCCAAGCCAGTTTTCTACTCTTGTATTACGACTAAGGACAACGGGGTTTTGGGGGAGCATCGTGAGAACTAAGCTTTCGGCTTCAGTTAGATCTTTTACCTCTTTTTTAAAGTAAAACTTTGTCGCAACCGCAACACCATTTACCCTTGCTCCGTAGGGAACCGTATTAAGATACATTTCTAAGATATCATCTTTTGAGAATTTGTACTCAATCCCCATCGCCAAAAACATTTCTCGGAGTTTTCGGTGAATTGATTTCTCATCGGTAAGAAAGGCCTTTCTGGCAATTTGTTGAGTGAGTGTTGAGGCTCCTTGTTCAAATCTTCCCGCTCGAAAATTGATCCACATCGCTCGTGCTAATCCATATAGATCAACGCCAAAATGATGTCGGAATCTTTTGTCTTCAGCTAATATTGTTGCGTCTTGAAGATGCTTTGGCATATCTGTAATATGACTCCATTCTCGATTTTCATTCCCAAATATTCGATGAATTTCAATTCCATTCTTATCGGTAAAGATGATCGGATATTTTAGGAAATCACGAGAAAAAGTTTGTCCCATCTGGAAATCATCACGTCCCCAAATAGCCAGGGCACAACCAAGTATTATGCCTGTAAAAAATGTGGTTTTGACAACGAAGCTAATGAATCTTTTCATAGACTCTTTTTAGCAACAATTTGACAAATGTCAAGTTTATTTTTTAATAAATTTAAGTAAAAGATTCCCCTCTAGATTTTCCGTTTTCTCTAATCTAAACGTGTCAAGGTTTAGATAGCTTTTAAAACTTTCTACATTTTTGCCACCAATAATTTTTGGAGCGATAAATATATCAATTTCGTCTACTAAATTGTTAGACAATAAATAGGTATTCAGTGTTGTTCCGCACTCCGTCATAATAGCATCAATTTTTTCGATTTCTTCGCTTTTCCAAAAGTCATGAAACGTATCGAACCGAAGTACTTTTCGGTCAGGTATCTGAAAGATTTTTAAAGTTTTAGGAAGTGTGGATTTCCCAACGATAATGATAGAGGGATTTGTAACCGTATGATTTTTTGTTTTTTTTAGACGAATGTTCATTTGTGGGTTATCGTCCAAAATGGTTTGAGTAGTGGTCAAAATCGCAGAATATTTGGCTCGCATTTCATGCACCTTTTCAAGTGATTTTTTATTTGTAATATATTTTATTTCTGGTTCTTGCCTTTTCTTTGAACTTAAAACTTTAAGCTTGGAACTGATTTTACCATCTAAGCTTTGGGCAACTTTGAGCGTAATATAGGGTTTTTTTGTTGTGATATATTTTTTGAAAAAAGGATTCAGTTGTTCGTGATAGTTGTTGTCCAAAACCTCAATGGCAATACCTGCCTTACGAATCTTTTTGATATTTTTCCCCTGAAAGTGAGGGTCTAGAGAACCGACATAGATTTTTTGTGGTTTGGTGTTAATGAGTAGGTCGGTACAGCTTGGTGTTTTTTTTCCGTGAAAATGATCACAGGGTTCAAGGGTAATGTAGATTTCCAAATTGTCGAGCCCCAAATGAGGGATATTGACTTGTTTTTTGAGCTTAGTGAATGCCATTTGTTCGGCATGAGGATTTCCATATTTTTCATGCACGCCTTCGGCTACTATTTTTCCGTTATTTACAATTACACATCCTACTCGTGGGTTGGGTGCGGTGAGATGTGGATTAATATGTTGAGCTAGCGCAAAGGCCTTTTCCATAAAGTGTTTTGGCATATTTGACATTTATTTTGAAATATTTTTTTATATATGTTACAATATACTTAGTTTAAAGTTTTAAGTTTTAAGTTCAAAGAAAAAAATAGATAGGGATCGTTTTCACTTTGATTTGTTTAAATCTTAAAATTTTGTGATTAACCTTAAATGCTTTTAACATGGAAAAAGACCATCTTCAAAAAGATCTACAAAGAGAAATAAGAAGATTCCGAATGAAACGTCGATTTTTGCAGATGCAGATTTTTTGTCATCGGCAACGATTAAAGTTTACGGCGTTTACCATGAAAGAAGTCCATATTATTAATGAACAAATTGAAAATCTTGGGAGTGCTGTCGAACAACTAGAGGATGAGGTGAGGGAAACTATTTTTTATCGGTTGTACTTGAGAGAGGTTTGACCTTTATTTATCGAGTTTTATTATTAATCACATCTAACAATATAGCAGTTCGAGTGTTAAAAGGATGGTGGAAGCCCATCCAGTTACTTGCTTATTTATTTCT
>CAYXXA010000041.1:0-6946 GCA_964468965.1 uncultured Candidatus Peribacteria bacterium | reverse complement strand
TGGTATAGAGCTTATAGATTTTGGAGATATTTTTGACGTTGATCATTTGACTTTTTTAAATCGGTGAGATAGTATGGTAACATAAATTCCTTCGGGACTATCTCTTCACACTTTTGTGAAGAGAATAAGAAAACTAAAAGTCATCCAAAATCCTTTGGATGGCTTTTTCTAATTTCTGAAAATCATCAATACTAATCATTCCCATTTTTTCTTCCAATCGCTTCGCATCAAAAAGTCTCAGTTGCGATAAAATAGCTTTTTGTGGTGACTCCTTCAGCATAAAGTCAAAATAGAATATACCTTTTTTTTTCAAACTTGTCGTTAAGGGGATTCCCCAGAATACCTGTTTACTGAATTTTCTAAAAATCAGTACTGGTCGCAAAAAGTTATTGCCTTTTCCATCCTGTTCAAATCCAATATTTTCACCAACTCTAGTCCAAAAAATATCACGCTTTTTAAACTGTGCAGAAACTTTTTTAGCTTCTGTTTCACTTTTTTTTTGAAACCAATCTTTGAAGGTTTTGATCATAGTACATCCGCAAAATGCGGTCTTAATTTTTTAAATAAAAACACCCCCATCAGTAGAATTATCAAGGTGGTCCCCCAAAACTGAAGTGTCCACGAAATATCCACCCAAAAAGGAATCTTGAAAAGAAAACTGTTACGATACCCTTCGGTAATATAAAACATCGGATTCCATTTCATAATGTGAAGCCAATTTTCGGGAAGCATATGATAATTCCACATAACTGGCGTACCCCAAAAACCAAACTGAAGGAAAACCGTTACTATTTGTGCTGTATCTTTGAGGAACACCTGCAATGAAGAAACAATCCAACTCCAACCCAAAAGCAGGATAAACCCTGCCAAAAGGTAATAAAAAACCTGAAACCAATACCACGAAAATTCAACACCACTCGCCACTAAAATACCAACAGCAATCATCAACATGATGCCATGCGTGATCAGAGACGAAAATATTTTTACTAGTGGAAGAATGGACACATTAAACTGAATTTTTTTGACCAAATACTGATAATCGGCAAATACATTCGTCCCACTTGCCAAGGTTGAAGCAAAAAAATCCCAAGCAATAAGTCCGCAGGTAAGCCAAGCAATAAAAGGAATATTATCAACAGGAACCGCTTTGAACCCCTTAGTGAAAACAAGCCAAAGGACAAATATCATCACGAACGGCTGAATAATCGTCCACAAAAACCCTAAATACGAACCCACGTACTTATTCTGAAATTCACGTTTCGTCATCTGAAAAATCAGGAACCGTTGTGTCCAGATATCGTGCAGAAAATAAAAAGGAAGCTTTAAAAAGTTCATCGTAATGTCATTTTAGGAGAAGTCTGAGAGATTACAAGACAATGAGATAACGAGACTAAGAAGTAGTTAAGTATTTTTTATAACCGTGTTTTTTTATAAAGCAGGGGAAATAATCGGGATAATTTTTTTGATTTGGGAATTTTGCATTAAGGATTTTATTTTGAGGGATCTTTAAAAATGAAGATAAAACTTTTTTATGTTCGGTCGGCAGTATTTTTTGAAGTTTCAGGAACGTATTATCTCCATGAAAACGATAGAAATAAAGCTTCTGAGTAATAAAAAGAGGTTCGGCAAAGCGAAGACTTTGAAGAATAAAATCCCAATCATGACAGAACTTTAAATCTCGAAACCCTCCAATTTTTTGGTATAAACTTTTGGTAAATACAAAGTTCCCTGTGGAAATAGCAAAATTAAAATCCATTAAAGCAAATCCTGCCGTTGGAAACTGAGCCGCATATTTTTGTTTTCGCGAAAAGTTAACGACTAAATTATTGTTTTGTTCATCAATTTGTTGATCATTTTCATCTATATAAGAAACGCCCGAAAAGGCAATTTCAGAAGTGGATTGCTCCAATGAACCAATCAAAAATGAAAAACGATTTATAGCAAAGTAATCATCAGAATTCAAAATAGCGATATATTTCCCTTTTGCCTTTGCGATCCCCCTATTTATCGTGGCATGAGCGCCTTGATTTTTTTGAGTCATGCAAATAAAAGGTCTCGTTCCCGACTTGAGGATATTTGTCGCAACTTTGTAAGAATTATCCGTCGACCCATCGTCAATGACAATTATTTCAATATTTTTGTAAGTTTGATCCATAATTGATTTCAAACCCTGTTCGATAAATTTTTCATGATTATAAAGCGGGACGATCACCGATATCAATGGACCATCAATTATAGCAGTTGGATTTTCAATCATCCAACGAGATTGAAAACCATTCCCCTTCTTTTCAAAAATATCTTCCTTAAGCCGTTGCCCTCGTAGATACCAAAAAAAACGATACCAAAAAGATTTAAAACCTTCCCTCTGTAATAAATAAAAACCAAGTTTTATATCTGATAGAAATTTCAAAAGTTTCATTTAACTTGTCTTTATTCTTCATCTTTTTATCATCTTTTTGATAAAATATCTATACAAAATATGAAAATCTACATCTTTGGTGCTTCTGGCTATCTCGGCTCTCATTTTACCGATTATTTCAAGGGAAAAGGCTGGGAAGTTTTTACCGATCGAGTAGATATTCGTGATCTCTCTCTTATTGAAAAAGCACTAGATAGATACCAACCAGATGTTGTTCTCAATTCAGCCGGTATCACGGGGACTCCAAATGTCGACTGGTGTGAAACACACAAAGAAGCTGCTGCACTCATCAATATCAATGGAGCGATCAACCTTGCTGCAGCTTGTCATGAACGAAATATTTACTTTGCCCATGTGGGATCAGGATGTGTTTATGAAGGCGATGGTGGACGTGAAAATGGATTTATCGAATCGGACGAACCTAACTTTAGTGGATCGTTTTACTCTCGAACTAAAGCCGTTAGTGAAAAAATGATCGCAGATATTACCAATGACCAAGCGCTTCAACTACGAGTACGAATTCCTATTGAGGGGAAATCTCATGCCAAAAATGTAATTGATAAACTTCTGAAATACGAACGTGTCGCCTCTATTCCAAACTCTTTCACGATTGTTGAAGACTTTATTCCCGCAAGTTATCAGTTAATTGAGGGTCGTCATAATGGAATCTTTAATATGACGAATGTCGGATGGATGGATCATAAATTTCTAATGGAAAAATACCGAGAAATAGTCGATCCTTCTCGAAGCTTTGAATACATGGATGAAGCTGGACTTGCCTCCGTTACTTGTGCTGCTCGATCTAACTGCATCCTTGATACCCAAAAACGAGAAAAACTCGGCATTTCGATGCCCAATATCAAAGAACGAATCCCTGCAATACTGGAAGCCTATCGAACCACTACTAATACATAAAAAATGAAACTCCTTATTACTGGCGGTGCTGGGTTTATTGGCTCACATGTGGTGCTTGATGCTATCGAAGCTGGTCATGAGGTCGTAAATTTAGATTTACTCACTTATGCCGCCAATCTTGAGTATTTAAAACCCGTTGAAAACAATCCTCGTTACAAGTTCGTAAAGGGGGATATTCGAGACAAATCTTTTCTAGAAACACTTTTTGAAACGGAAAAATTTGATGCCGTCATTCATTTAGCCGCTGAAAGTCACGTTGATCTTTCCATTACCAACCCTTCAATTTTTATTGAAACTAATGTTTTGGGAACAGAATATTTACTAGAATCGGCACACAAATTTAAAGTTGGGAAATTTATACATGTTTCAACCGATGAGGTTTATGGCGAGTTAGAACTAGACGAACCTGGCTTTACAGAAGACCACGCCCTAAAACCAAATTCTCCGTACTCCGCCTCCAAAACAAGCTCTGATCTACTCGTTCGTGCTTTTGTAGAAACCTTTGGTCTTAACGCTTGTATTACGCGATGTTCGAATAATTATGGACCTCATCAGGATACCTCAAAACTACTACCGAAAGTGATCACTAATGCGCTCATGGATAAGAAGATCCCAATCTATGGCGAAGGGTTGCAGATCCGAGACTGGCTCTTTGTCAAAAATCATTCCGCCGCCATCCTAACCGTTTTGGAAAAAGGTAAAAAAGGTGAAATTTACAATATTGGTGGCAATAATGAACAAACCAATATTGATATTGTACGAAAAATTCTGAAGAAACTTGGCAAAAGTGATGATCTTCTCGAATACGTAGAAGACCGACTTGGACATGATTTTCGATATGCGATCGACTCTAGCAAGATTAAAAGAGAACTTGGTTGGGTGGCAGATCAGGATTTTGATAAAATGCTGGATGAAACGATTGAGTTTTATAAACAAGCCACTAAGTAACGACAAGAATACAAGATAATAAAACTATAAAATGAAAGGCATTATCCTCGCTGGCGGATCTGGAACACGACTTCGTCCGTTAACAAAAATCACCTCCAAACAATTGATCCCTGTCTATGATCGACAGATGATCTACTACCCACTTCAAACCCTGATTGATGCGGGAATAAAAGATATTTTAATTATTATTGCCCCTGATCACGCAGGGCATTTTTTAAATCTTCTTGGTAGTGGGAAGGAACTTGGACTTAATATTAGTTATGAAATCCAGGACAAACCGGAAGGGCTAGCACAAGCGTACTTAATCGGTGAAAATTTCATCGGTGACGATGACGTAGCCCTTATCTTAGGGGATAATCTTTTTGTAGATGATTTTTCACCCATTATTAAAAATTTCAAAGGCGGTGCTCAGGTTTTTGCCAAAGAAGTACCGGATCCACATCGATTTGGCGTTATTGAATTTGACGCCAATAAAAAAGTGCTTTCCATTGAAGAAAAACCCGAAAATCCAAAATCAAATTTCGCTCAAGTTGGACTTTATATTTCTGACAACACCGTGATTGAAAAAGCAAAAGCCGTAAAACCCTCTCCTCGTGGAGAACTTGAAATCGTTGATATCATCCAAAGCTATCATGCTGATAATCAGCTTTCGGTCAATCTCGTTGAAGGAGCTTGGTTTGATTGCGGAACACACGAATCACTATTTGAAGCGAGTCAATACATGCGAAACCGAAAGAAATCATAAACCAAAGAACCTACGACAAATTTCGCATTACTGGAAACGGATGATTCCCTGCCCAAAACGCACACGCAATAGCATCCGCCGCATCATCAAGTTTCGGTTGATTTTGAAGATTGAAGGTCATTTGTGCCATTTGTTGCATGGCTTTTTTATCGGCTTTTCCATCACCACAGAAGCTACTTTTCACTTCTACTGGCTTGGGTTCAACGATCTGACAACCTGATTTTGTAGCGAGATAGATAAGAATCCCACGAACCTGAGCTACCTTCAATCCTGTCGTCACATTTTGAACAAAGAATAAATCCTCAATCGATAAAATATTTGGTTTGTATTTATCTAACAAATGTTGGAAGTCTTCGGCAATTTCGAGTTGGCGAGAGGGGAAATCTTTTCTCGCAGACGTTTTGATCACGCCAAAATTAAGGAGATTTAATTTTCCTTTTTGCTTTTCCAGAACGGCAAATCCACACCGTTCGTATCCAGGGTCAATTCCGATGATGATCATTTTATTTGGGTATTACTTTGACATAAGTTTACAGATTATGGTATTATTTTTGCGACCGTAAGACGATCAGGAATTGTCTTAGGAATTCCTTCCATCTGGCTGGATCCGAACTGAGCATCCCAAATTTCTGACGCAGGTCTTTTTTTTATTTATTAAAGTAAAGACCATAGTATTTGATGAAGGAGGAAATAAGCTTAAAAACATCGTCATCAGAAAATTCACTTTTTCGCTGAAGGGCATTGGCAACGATATCAGCTATTTGCAGAGGGATATCCACGTGACTTTCTCGATGATCTATATTGATAGAAATGTCCAAATCCAGGCTCGCCTTTAGTTGCCCTAGCAAATATTGGTTACAGTCTTTTATCTGTTTTTGGTTTTTGCACTTATCGAGAACAATCATTATTTGTGTTCCTAAGGATTTTTTATTAATTTGGTCTAATAGTGTTTTGATAACCCAATTGTAGAGACGGTGTTTGTCATGTTGTAAAGAGGGGTGAACATTTTTTTTATTAAAAGTGATAGCGTATATTTCAAAATCACCTGATCGATTTTTAATTTGTTGGAATAGGTATTCTTTGATACTCAAATGAGTAGCAGTCCCTTTTATTTCTCGTTTTAATCGCTTCTTCTTTGTGTGATTTAGCTTTCTTTTAAGTGTTTTTTTAATAGCGTACTCAATAATATTTTTTTGTTTTTTTTCCTTAAAGATAACCAAAGCAATGGTGAAATACTTGGAAGTTCCCAGCTTTTCAAAATTAAACCCAAGACAACCACTTTCATCTATATAAATATATGTTTGCATTTATCTAAATGGTATTGATTTAGAAAAAAACGGCAAATCCACACCGTTCGTATCCAGGATCAATTCCGATGATGATCATTCTTCGAATGTTATTTCCTTGATAGTATGTGTGGAATGGCGATATTTTTCAAGGTATAGAGGTGACTCTGTATACTTTTGGGGATCTGGTTTGAAATTTTTTGGTGGAACCTGATCGCTCTTAAACTTTTCTAAGTTTACCTTGATGGAAGGATGTACGTGAAGAAACTGGTCAAAGTCTGGATAGTACTTTTGAATAAATTCGGCATAATAAGCAAATTTATTCTCCATGGCCTTCTGACTCTGGGGACTATCCCAATTGTGAGCCAAATCCCCCATACATTTAATATGTATAGCGAGTATTTGAATGGCCTGTTGTTCTTCTCGAGAAAGTTTATATCCCTCAAATATTTCAGCTTGAGGACTTTCCATCTGTTTAAGATAAACTGAGGTGGGATTTTTCTTATCATGGGTTACCATTCGTATAAGCGGGACAAGATACTTTTCTAAATAATCAAACTTATACTCTGCTAACATGTTAATTATTTTTGCTTCTCTTTCTTGAGGGTCCCCAAGAAAATCTTCCTTGGCATC
>CAYXXA010000040.1:0-7080 GCA_964468965.1 uncultured Candidatus Peribacteria bacterium | reverse complement strand
GTCATGCTCTCACACCAGCTACTCGTCATAGTCTTGGTAAGCTTTTACCCCACCAACAAACTGATAAGCCGCAAGCACCTCCTGTACCGATAAATCTTTACTCTTTCGAGACCATCCGGTATTAGCACAAATTTCTTTGTGTTATCCCTGAGTACAGGGCAGCTACTTACGTGTTACTCGCTCGTCCGCCGCTTTCCATCGATATAGTAAACTAGACCGATTTCTCGCTCGACTTGCATGTATTAGGCGCACCGCCAGCGTTCATCCTGAGCCAGGATCAAACTCTTCGTAAATAAATAGACCGAAGTCTTAATATTTTTGAAAAGCCGTTATGGCTAAATTTTAAAAATGAATAAACGTTGATTTTTTACTTTTTTGAGTGGGTCAAACCTCCGGAAAGAAATTTGAGTTCCACTTCGTTGCGTCCGAAATGAAAAAGAGCTTGTTTAAAGCTGAAAAGGTTAACAACCAAAACAGCCGAGCGATTTTATCTATTTTTTTCGTTACTGTCAAACCTTTTTTAAGACTTTTTCGCTAGTATCTCAAAAGTCTTTATTCGTGGCTTATTTTAGATGCCTAGTCTGTCAAATAAGTATTATTAATTCTTCATTCGACAAAATGAATCTCAAAATAAAGCCTAACGCAAAAGTCTATAACTTCCCAATTTACTAGTAAATAGTCGTGTAAAGCAACTAACGCAGGTGTTATTTCCCTATACCGAGAATTAACTTTGAACTTTAAACTAAAAACCTTAAACTTTCAATCACCCATGTTTAAAAAGAAAAGTATTCAACGACGAAAACACTTTCTTATTGATTCCAATCAAAAGAAACGGTCTCGTCCTAAAAAAACAAGGAATCGTGCCCTTAATTTTTTAGCACAGTTTCTCCTTCTTCGGTACTTTTTCAGATTCCTTCGAACCAGTTTTTTGGTAACGCTACTTATCATTTCGATGTCTGGGTTTGTCGCTTTTGCGCTTCTCTCTCCCTATTTTCATATAAAAAAAATAACCGTAAATCGCGAAGCTACTGGCGTTGATATTGAAGCCGTTCAGGCAACACTGAAACCCTTTTACGGAAAAAATCTTATATTTCTTGATACCCAACACCTAAAAAAAACACTCCTGCAGAATTTTCTTGATTTCCGAACTGTCGAGGTTAAAGAACAGTGGCCAGATCAAATAGTTATCACGGTTAAATTATCACCTCCAGCCTTTACTCTTTTTGACATGGAAACCGCTAACTTTTCTACCATTTCTGCCGATGGCGTCATCTTGTCCAATAAGTCAGATGATCAGCTTCCTACTATAAAAGTAAAAGGGCTTAGTAAACCCCTTCTACCCGGAACAAAATTTATCGAAGCAACCGCACTAGAAAAAATAAAAAAAATTGAGGCTGAACTTTTAGCACAGGTCGATACAGGGACTCAAGAGATAATCCTTCTTCCTGATGCTCAAGAAGTTCACTTTATCACGCTTCGCAATACGGCTCTTTGGTTTGATCTTCGGACAAACATTGACGAACAAATCCAAAAACTGAAGTTAGGAGCTAAAGAAATTGGTCTCCACTCCAAGCCCATAGAACACGTTGACTTAAGGATTCCAAATCAGTTGTTCTGGAAATAGTTTATCCCACTGACTTTCGAATTCGGTCAACCACTTCAAAAGTGGCATCTGAAAGTCCTTTCTGAGCAAGAATACGATCCAATTGTACTCGCATTAGCTTTTGACGTTTAGCGTCCAAATACTGATACTGATCAAAAAGGGTAGCAAGCCTTCCTGCCACTTTTTTATTAAACCGATCAACTTGTAAGACTTTATCCGCTAAAAATTTATAACCAGAACCATCTGCCACATGAAATTTAGGGAAATTTCGACCAAAGGTGCCGAATAAAGATCTAATTTTATTAGGATTTTCTGCATCAAACGCAGCATCTGATTCAATTTTCCCAACTCGTTCAAACGTATCATCAGCACAACTTGATGCCTGTACGGCAAACCACTTGTTCATTACCATTGGATCGTGTTTCCATTTTTCATAAAAGACCTGAAGCGCTTTGTCTCGTGCAGTACCTGGGTTTTTAGCGAGAACCACCATAGCGGCCATGGTATCGGTCATATTATCCGACTTTTCAAACTGTTTAACGGCTAGCGACTCAAAGTTTGTCGTCGCATTCGACAGAAAGCTTAGGGCCGTGTTTTTCAGCATTCGACGAGCCATAGCGTCTTCTGATTTGGAATACGGTTCGCCTGAAAATTGCTCAAAAATACCTAAAAATTTTGATTCGTGATAATCAACAATGGCTCGTGAAAATTTTCGTCGTGCTACATGGGCCGCCTCATAATCATAAACTTTGTTTTCAGAGACGACAGAGTATAAATCTGGTAAACTCAAACATTTTGCTCGAAAGGCTTCCCCCAAGCGCTCATCAGTTAAAATGGTTCCGAAATTATCTAAAACTTCTGTCGAAATAGGGGCCTTTTCGTCTACCATAAGATCTTGAATGATCTTCTTGGAAATACGCTGTCCTGCTTCATATCTATTGACTGGATCGGTATCATTTTTGAAAAGAAAGAGGTCGGTTTCAATACTATTTTTCGTTACCACTTTTACAGGAGCTGAAAAATCTCTCAGCAATGACAGTACTGGTTTTACTGAAATATTCGTATCCAGCTCAACCTCAAAGGTCTGTGTAAAATCTGTCATTTCCCACATACCAGCTTGAATTTCTTTTCCTGTATGGATATCAATGAGCCCAAAAAGAAGCGGAAAATGATAGGGGTTTTTGGCTGATGGATGATTATTTTTTTGCGTTATTTCAATGGTATATTTTCCCGGCTCAAAATGTTCAACATAGGAAACCTCAGGGGTTCCTGCTTGGCTGTACCAGGAATCTTTGAAGGCGGTAAAATCTCGTCCAGAAGTAATTTCAAAAGCCGAAACAAAGTCTTCCGTTGTTACCGCTTTCCCATCAAAAAGTTCAAAGTACTTATCCATCCCTTTTCGGAACCCCTCTCGTCCGAGAAAGGTCATTAGCATTCGAATAACCTCACACCCTTTTTCATAAACCGTCATGGTGTAAAAATTTTCGATTTGAATAAAGGATGGTGGTCGGATCGGATGTGCCATTGGCCCTCCATCTTCTGGAAACTGGTACATCTTGAGAGCAGCCATATCATCAATTCTTTTTACCGCACGATCGCCTAAATCTGAACTATACTCTGTGTCTCGGAAAACGGTTAACCCCTCCTTGAGCGTTAGCTGAAACCAGTCTCGACAGGTAATCCTATTTCCGGTCCAATTATGGAAATACTCGTGTGCTACCACTCGATCAATATACTGGTAGTTAGCATCCGTCGATGACTCCGCGTCACATAAGATTGCCGATGTATTAAAAATATTTAACCCTTTATTTTCCATTGCTCCAGAGTTGAAGGCATCAACTGCCACAATCATAAAAATATCTAGATCATACTCTCTTCCAAACCGTTCCTCATCCCATTTCATTGATTTTTTGAGCGATTCCATCGCGTGATCAACTCGATTTTTATCTTTTTCTTCCGTATAAATTCGCAAAGGAACAACCTTGCCCGACATCGTTGTAAAGTGATTTTCCTTTACGACTAAATCTCCTGCCACAAGAGCAAAAAGGTAGTTTGGCTTAGGGATCGGATCTTCCCACAAAACGAAATGTCGTCCCTTCTCAAGATCTCCAGCGTCTATCGGATTTCCGTTAGAAAGTAGGACGGGCAGTGTTTTTTTATCCGCTTCAATACGAACGGTAAATTTTGACATAATATCTGGACGATCTAGATGTGGTGTAATTCGCCGAAATCCAAGAGGTTCACACTGTGTACAAAAAATGTCATCTGATTTATACAGTCCCGCCAGCTCCTTGTTTTCCTGTGGTTTGATTTTTACTTTCGTTTCAAGTGTGAATGAATCTGGCACTGCAAAAATTTCCAAAATATTGCTGGTGGTATCTAGTTTATACTGATCACTATTCAAATCGTTGCCATCAACCTTTACTGACAATATTTCCATATTTTCCGCATTGAGTCGTAACGAACCTGGCTTTGCTGTTTCGGATCGGGAAAAGGTTGATACATTTCGGACAATAGTGTGATTGTCGAAAATATCGAAAAAAAGATTTACCTTTTCAACCCTGAAATCAGGGGCTTTGTAGTCTTTGAGAAAGATTTCTTTAGGTTTTGTCATCGTCAGTTAAAAATATTAAATTTTATGAAGAAGGTTCATTGTATTTACTGAAACCAAAAGGCTAAAACCAAATCCGTGTGATATCCTCAATCGTTACCATAATCAGGAACCCGATCAAAATCATAAATCCACCTATATGAGCGTAGTTTTCAATGGTTTGATTTGGTTTTATATTGAAAGGTTTAAGTACTAGTTCTATAAGCTGAAAGAACAGTCGACCGCCATCAAGAGCTGGAATTGGTAAGAGATTCATTACTCCAAGAGAAATCGAAATTAGTGCTGCTAGTTTTATCAAGTAGAGTACGCCAAAAGCGGAAACCTTCTTGGTTACCTCAGCAATCCCCAACGGTCCGGCCATACCTTCTGGCAAATGCTTGGTTTGAATTAGTGTTGAGGGTATTTCTGATAGTTTCTGGAGGATTGATGTTGAGATTCTCCATGTTTCATGGAAAGAGAAAAGAAAAGCTTTGCCTAACGGCATTTTCATTTCCTTGAGAAATCCACCCTGTAATTCTTCCTCTTTATTTATCTCCTCCCAAGGTGTATTTTCACTTGTTATATAGTGATCTTCAGCGTCCTTAAACCCAAAATAACCATTTTCATATGCAACTTGTTTATCGTGCTCTGAAACAATAATCGGATTCGTTCCAATAGAGAATAGGATTGTCAAAATCACAATGGCTGAAACAAAATTCATAAAAACACCGCCCAGTGTAATCATCATTCGATTCAGCAGTGGTGCCTGTTCAAAACTTCGTGGATCGTCTGACCGTTCTTCCTCTCCGAGCATTCGCACAAAGCCCCCAAAAGGAATAAGATTCAATGTATACTCCGTTTCGCCTATTTTCTTCCCCCAAAGTTTTTTCCCAAATCCAACGCCAAATTCCAAAACCTTTACTCCACTCGCTCTCGCAGCCCAAAAATGCCCACATTCATGAATAATAATAAGAAAGGAAAACATAATGATAAATTCAATCACCCAGAGAAAATTGTTAGCCACAAAGTCTATTATCCACATTTTTTTTAGTTTAGTAACGAATAAGGAAAACAAATTATTCAGACCGAGTCTAAAGAATCTCGAATAAAAAGAAAAAAGAAAATCACCTATTCCTTTCCTCTTTTTATAAATCCCTATTCAAAGCGTACTTCCCCAAAATATCAAACTCCACATTCACTCGGTTCCCAATGGTCTTTTCCCCCAAAGTTGTTTCGGTCAACGTGTGCGAAATAATCGAAACCTCAAACCAATTCTTGCCTAAGTTAGAAATCGTTAATGAAATACCATCAACCGCAACTGATCCTTTGGGTACAATATATTTTCGGTTTTCAGGTAAAACCTGTATCCGAAAAAGCTCAAAATCTTCGACTCGTTTCCGTTCAATAATTCTACCACATTCATCAATGTGCCCCAAAACAAAATGACCAGAATTCCGTGCCCCCATAACAACGGATCGTTCTAGATTTATTTTTTCCCCCTCACTAATTGTTCCAAAAATCGTCTTGTTCCGTGATTCCTCCATAACTTCTACAGAAAAGGTTTTTCCGGATACACGAACCACCGTCGAACACATCCCCGACAAAGAAACCGATTCACCGATACTAAATGAATCTTTAAAATCATGCAAAATTGTAAAAAGATTCCCTTCAATTTTTTCAACGCTCCCTATTGATTCTATAATACCAGTAAACATTCTTTGAAATTAAAAAATTTCTCGCAGTCGATTTTCCCAAACATCTTTCCACTCGGATAAATCTTGATTCACAAGTGTTTTTCCTTCCTGTTCAATCTTTAAAACCTCACTTTTTGTCGTGGTTCCTACTTCAGTAGCATCTCCTCCAAATAACTCTACCACCGCTTGTGGATTCTTTGTCGTTACAATAGCTCCCAAGTCCTCACTCAATAAGAAACTCGGAACATTTTCTTCTTCTAGAATCGTAATACTCGCTCCCATATTTCCGCGAAAGGCTGATTTTAGAATAGCCGTGACCGTACCTCCTCGATGAATCGGAGTAACAGACTCAAACAACCCTTGATCAAGACCATAACGGATATTTTCCGTCAAAGCCATAAACGATTCGTAGTTAATTTGTGGGTGACGAGAATCCTCTTTATTAAAGACCTTCAAAAACTCACTTCCACCAAGATTTTCGGATCGTTTTCCGAGAACAAAAATGGAAAGTTCCTCACTAGGAAATGCCATTGGTTTTACCTTGGCAACCGCGTCCACTCGTCCAAAAACAGAGATAATCGCACTTGGTGGAATCGATTTTCCAGCTGACTCGTTATAGAGAGAAACATTTCCCGAAACAATTGGTACATTCAGTGTTTCACACGCTTTTTTCACACCCTCAATCCCCACAACTAGTTCTCCCATTTGATCCTCTTTCTCCGGGTTTCCAAAATTCAGACAATCGGTTGCCGCCAAAGGAACCGCCCCAACACAATGCTGTAAAAACACCGCCTCCATTACCGCATTTTCTGCTGCCATTTTTGGGCATATTTTCGCAAGATTTGGATTACCTCCTCCTGAAATAGCGACTGATTTTTGAGCTACATCTTCTGGCAACTCTGCAAAATCACAAAAACAGGCCGTCATACTACAAGCCGCTATACCTCTTTCCCAAACCGTATTACCCTGCACATTTTTGTCGTAGGTTTCATAAATCGGCTTCCGAGAAACCACGTTGGGACTTGAGAGAACCTTTTCAATAACGGAAGCGAGTGTGTGTTTTTCCATGGATTTTGAATTCGCAGAAAGGATAGATATTTAAGGGAAAATGACAAATGAAAAAAAACCAAAAACACTCAAAAAAACTAAACCCACAAAAGATCAATAGATTTCGGAAATTCCTATTTCAGGAA
>CAYXXA010000039.1:0-7505 GCA_964468965.1 uncultured Candidatus Peribacteria bacterium | reverse complement strand
GATTCCATCAGAATCCCGCTTTCTTATTCGGTTCTACCTTATGAAATATATTATGCGCCAAAAAACCTTGACACCAAACTACATATTCATAGAATCGCGTGGCTTTTTTGCCTCTTTAGGCATTAAAATTTAACAAATCAGAGAAGTATCACTGTCGCTTTATTGCCACAGAAGATGCACAATCATTGCTAAAATATGTCTAGAATAGGAAAAAAACCGATTACCGTACCAGCAGGAACAACTGTTGAAATTAAAAGTGATATGATTATCGCGAAAGGCGCTAAAGGCGAGCTAACACAAACCTTTGACCCTAAATTCGTAACCGTTAAACTTGATGGCGATATTATTACGGTTGAGCGATTATCTGAAGACAAAGAAACTCGTGCGCGTCACGGACTTTTTCGAAGTCTCATTGCTAATACGATCGAAGGCGTAACCAATGGATTTGAAAAGAAGTTAGAAATACGTGGAGTTGGGTATCGAGGGAATATACAAGGTCAAAACCTTGAACTTAATTTAGGGTTTTCTCATCCGATCAAATATACCGTCCCTGATGGAATTAAAGTGGAATTT
The DNA here is from genome assembly GCA_964468965.1 of uncultured Candidatus Peribacteria bacterium. Classification (GTDB taxonomy): domain Bacteria; phylum Patescibacteriota; class Gracilibacteria; order UBA4473; family UBA4473; genus JALWQU01. The sequence continues at coordinate 6,932 of CAYXXA010000039.1, read as the reverse complement.
GAAGAAAAGAGTCAGAACTTCTTGACGGTTTCAGGTATTAGTAAAGAGCGGGTAGGAGCCGTTGCTGCACATATTCGATCATACCGAAAACCAGAGCCGTATAAAGGAAAAGGTGTTCGATATGTCGATGAACATGTTATTATTAAAGCCGGTAAATCTGCCGCTAAGTAAACGATAAAACTATGAAAGCTACAACAAAACAACAAAAACGAATTGCACGAGCAAGGAAAACGCATGCCAAGGCTCTTGCCTCAGGAAAAATGCGTTTAGTCGTTTACCGTTCAACTCGAGCCACCTATGCACAGCTCGTTGACGATGAAAATGGAAAAATCATCTGTGGAACTTCAAGCCTAAAAGGTAAAAGTGGTATTGATGGTGCGATTGAAGCGGGAAAGGCTATTGCTGAGCAGGCTAAAGAAAAGAAGGTGACCGAGGTCACGTTTGATCGGAATGGATACCGATATCATGGGCGAATAAAAGCGCTTGCTGATGCTGCTCGAGAAGCCGGATTAAACTTTTAAATTCAATTGGATAACTCAAAAAAACTGATAACTCAATCATGACAGACGAAAAAAAAACAACTCCAGAAGAGACTGCTAAAACTGAAGAATCTTCAGTAAGAAAAGCGGCTATCCCAAATACTGATCGAAAATCACAAGGTGGTAATCGTGGACGAGGAAGGAAACGAAGTTTTCGAAAACGAGAACCAAAGGAATTTGAAGAATCAATTATCAATATTGATCGAGTGACACGTGTGACGAAAGGAGGTCGACAAATGCGATTTCGAGTTTCGGTGGTTATTGGAAATAAAAAAGGAAAAGTTGGATTTGGAATTGGAAAATCTTCAGAAGTAATGATTGGAGTTCAGAAAGCTGTTGCTAATGCAAAAAAAAATCTGATTACTGTTCCTATTTTTGAGGACTCATTACCACATGAGATTGTCGGAAAGTTTAAGGCTTCAACTATTCTGCTATTCCCTGCACCAGAAGGTAAAGGGGTGATTGCTGGTGGTGCGGTTCGAAAAGTACTAGAGCTGGCTGGTGTAAAAAATGTATTATCTAAAATGCATGGTTCACGAAACGGAATCAATAGTACTTATGCCACAATAAATGCACTTGGGGCACTTCAGAATCGAGTTCCTGTAAAAAAAGAAGACCTTGAATCTGCTAAGAATAATGAAAAAGTTGAAACTGTAAAAGATGATAAGAAGACGGTGAAAAAGAAACCTGTCGCAAAGAAAACCACATCTAAAACAAAAAAATAATAAAAATCCTCTCTGCCCAAAGCGGCTAACCGTTAACGGTTAAAGACTAATAGTTAATATTATGAAACTACACAACTTGGCTCCGAAAAATGCTAAACCAGATCGAAAACGAAAAGGTCAGGGAAACGGTTCTGGAAACGGAACGTTTGCTGGACGTGGAATGAACGGTCAGAATGCACGAGCTGGTGGTGGTGTTCGGCTTGGATTTGAAGGAGGACAAACACCTCTGATTCAACGAATGCCAAAGATTGGTGGATTTCGAAATCCAAACCGAGTGGAAACACAAGCCGTTAATCTATCTGATTTAGAATTACGATTTGAAGATGGCGCAACGATCAACCGAGACACCCTTCTTGAGAAAAACCTTGTCTCAAAAAACGATGCACGAATTAAAATTCTTGCTTCTGGTGAGCTGACAAAGAAAATGACAGTAGAAGGGGGTATTCTTACTTCAAAAACAGCGAAAGAGGCTATTGAGAAAGCGGGAGGAAGTGTCGCTTAGCCATAAGCAAAACTAAATTACTAAAACAAAAAATCAGGCATTGCCTGATTTTTTTTATAAGGTTTTACTGTTTATTAATTTTTAGGCCAACCTTACTTAAAGATCTGTCGGTAAAATATACTCAATAGTTGTGGAACTATAAAAATATCTAGTTTTCGTTAAGGTTCCAACCGGCTTTAACACTTGATCAACCCATCCTCCCTCTGGAGTCACATAATCAACATCATAATGACGACTATGAATATCATTTATTGCTCCAGAAAATGCAGGTTGTCCCGCCGTAGTATTATTCCACCATTTATTTCGATAAATTTCTTCTGCTATGTATTCACTATTTGAATCCATTCCTGTTTCCCAACGAGTTATCGGATTTGGGTATCTAAATTGCCACAGATGTTCAATATCTGTCACTTCAGTATTATTAGCTCTTCCGGTTAAAGTAATTCCTGTTATTCTTGTTCCTTTGGGTAACCACATTCCAATTCCCGCCCAAGAAACAGTTGGATTAGTACCTGTGCCACTGGATTGCTTCCATTGATAATAATTTGGTCCATAATAATTACTGCTCCAAGAAACCCAACGATTATCTGTATTAAGATACGATCTCCCTGTATAATTCATTATTTGTGTATTGTTTATCCAATCTGTTCCCGTTGTTGTAGAAGAAAGAATCTGTCCAGCTGATCCGGCTTCATTATTTTTATCAATAAATGCCTCACCAAGTTTTAAATTACCTGTCAATTCTAAATCACGATTTAAAATAAATTTATCATTCAGCACGTCATACCGCAGTCGTGCGGTTAGCGCATCACCAAATTCAAGATCAATGAAATCAGTTGATGTATCATCAAAATCTAATATAAAATTATCGCTATTTACCGCATTATCTTCTGTCGTAAAAATAAGTCCTGCAAAGGTTGTCGGAAGACTCAGCACGCCCATGAGAAATGCCATACTCACTTTTTTTGGAAAATATCTAAGTATTCCGTTCATTTTTACATTTAAAATAATTTAGGAATTATATCATAAATAAGCCTCAAACTCAAGTTTAAAGCTACTTAAAAAAGGAGAAAGATTTTTATAACGCTAATATTTTTAAATTTTTTTATTTTAATATGTCATTTTAATATTTTCTGCTCCCAAATAACGATACAAAGAAGTATCAAAAACCATTGATGAAGTACTCGGTGTTACTGATGTGTAGACAACATCGCCATTTTTCAAGTACTCAATTGTTGTTCCTGTTCGACGAATTCCCAGTACATCGGATGTCGTCCAATTCCCATGATTACCCTTTGAGGATCCGTTCTCATAAATGTAATAGTTCGTTCCATTTTGCATATAAATAGCATAATCAATCGTGTTATAGTTCCAATTTGGATCGGCATTATCTACCCCGATCATTGCATAACCTCCTCCACTTTGTCCTGCCATATATACAGGTTTAAACTCTAGTAAGAAGTCGGTATTCGCCGGAATGGTTCCAAAACTAGCTCCTTTATTCCATGCACTTGTCGTTACCGTTGGAACTAATTTCCCGAGAGAAGTGGCTACTTCTGAAGCAGTTTCTCCTTCACGAACCCAAAGTGTTGTTCCGTCTCCAGGTATAAATGTTGTAATATCTTTCACTTTTAATAAATCTTGCCCATTTCCCGCGAAATCAGTATTAGAATTAGTTCCAATAGTTAAAACTATATCATATAAAGTTTCAGTTGTTCCTGGGGTAACGAGCATTGAGAAATGATTTGGATTATCTACCGTAACTGAATCGATAGTCCCATCAAATCCAGGAATAGTCACTACCATGCCAGGAGTAAAATTAATACCATCAAATTCAATAAAAGACTGGGTACTAATATCAATTGTTTGTACATTAGTAGTTGAAATAAATGGTGTAGCAGTAATATGGGTTACCCATGAAACATTTCCATTTCCATCAGTAGCGAGTACTTGATCCGCTAGCCCATCCGTATTTGGTAAAGTGTAAGCACCAATTTTTACTTTTCCATTTATCTCTAAGCTTTCGGTCGGATTTTCCACACCAATACCAATCTTTCCTGTTCCATCATTTATCGTAATTTTGTTCATATTTACGCCTGGAACAGGTGTTGTTTCTCCTTTTACCCATATAAAACCTGCAGGGTCTTTAGCTTTCCATCCACGATATTCTACGGAAAATTGTTCATAATACCACGTCGATGTAGGTGTTCCAATACGGACAACTACGACCTCTATTCCTCCTCGATTTTCTTTCGCCAGCTCTACTGGTAATGATGTTCCAATAACTGTACAGCCTTTATTTATCAAGGTTGATCCTGTATACGCATAGCCAGCACAATCAATCGTAAAACTTTTCCCAGGTTTGTTGTAGCCAAAGCCCGTAATCTTAAGAGAAAACATATTCCCCTCATTGTGCACAATGGGAGTAATAAGTTTTATATATCCAGTTTCTCCCTGCGTAGAGCTCCACCAGGGAGTACTGACAATATGCTTCTCTCCTTGCGCGGTAATATTATTAGATAACTTCAAACCACCTATTATATCTAAATCACGATTCAAAATAAATTTATCATTCATTATATCGTACCTCAGTCGTGCGGTTAGGGCATCGCCAAACTCAAGGTCGATGGAAGTGGTCGCCGTGTCATCAAAATCTAAAATGAAGTTATCACTATTTACCGCATTATCTTCTGTCGTAAAAATAAGTCCTGCAAATGTTGTCGGAAGACTCAGCACGCCCATGAGAAGTGCCATACTCACTTTTTTTGGAAAATATCTAAGTATTCCGTTCATTTTTACATTTAAAATAATCTAGGAATTATATCATAAATAAGACCTAGACTCAAATTTCCTTCTATTTTTTTAATGAACGACTTTTAGTATATCACCCGTTCGATAAAAGGCTCCAATGCTTAATCCTGCAGAAGTAGCCGTAGCATTATCCGCATACTCATGAAGTCCTACAACTTGTAATTTTGAAGTAGGAGAGGTTGTTCCAATACCAACTCTTCCATCATAAAAAATGGCTCCATTTTTTCCTGAAAAATTATCATGAGAGGTTGATTCTAATCCTAGTATCGAATAATACCCAACATCGGCTGGATCATAGGTGGTATTATTGTCTTTTCGATAGTTAAATAAGGCCATTAGTTTAACATAAGAGGTTCCATTCCGAAAGGCAGGAGAACCAGCATTATCGTTTCCGTTATGATCTTGTGGTCGTCCTTCACCGTTTCTCCATGTAGATTTATAGGTGTCCCAATTACCATTGTTTGCAACTGGTTTTGAAGAAATATAGTAGGTATAAGTCCCTCCTCCATAAAAATTTGCAATTTTTGATCCAGCTGGGATCAAAGAACCTGTCCAAGCTGATTTCAAAGTTACGGTATTGGCAGCAAAATCAACATCTCCATCATTCCAAGCGTTGTATTGTCCCTCTCGCGTGTAACCGAGTTCATCATACTGTTTCCCTCCAACCCCAACATAAGCATATTTACCATCTGCCTGTAGCCTCCATACACGCCAGGCTTTTTGATGTCCGTATCCTCCAGAGTTTTTCCAATTAGCGGCACTTGTCAGATGTAAAACGGTATCACCATTATGCAGATCTTGAGACAGTGTTGTCACGGTATTTCCGTAATAATTCACCATTTGATGTTGAATAAACTGCTTATCCGCATCATAGGACATAATCCCAAAATAATATCTAGCTCCTGCTGTATTTGATTCAGGTTGCATTACGGTAGCAACTCCACGGTATTTTTTATTTGGGTTAATAGCGATAAAATCATCTGCAATATAGGTGCCTCCAGACCCCGTGATTTTAATACTTCCAGAGGAGCCTGGTGCAGCGTAATCACGTACAATTTCTCTTTTTGTAGAATTAGCATTTATATAATTTTTATACTGAAACTTTTCTAAATCACCGGACATAAGAAATGAAGCATTAAAGTTCTCGTAAGTCATTCGAGAACTCTCTAATGTCAAGTGCGGTTCTGTAATATTTAATTCTTTCCAAGTTGCTACCCCCAAGTCATCAGAAGTCAATACTTTGTTATCACCAGGATTTCCACCAGTTATTTTTACCTGACCATTAACTTCCAGTTTTTGAGAGGGTGCAATTGTTCCCACGCCCAAATTCCCCGCGACAGAAAATCCAGTTCCTCCGTCTATAAGAATCATATTTTCTCCCGCCGAAGAGGTTCCTCCGGTTCCATTGTACCACATATGCCCAACACCTGTTCCATATGTCGTACTGTTATCCTGCCACGGAGTAAGCTGTAAATAGTTGTTCGTTGATATTTTCCCGTTTACGGTCAACGGTTTATCAAGTGAAAAACTTTTATTTAAAACATCATAACGGAGCTTTCCTCCTAAAACGGATCCAAATTCTAAATCAACGTAGGTACTTGAAGAATTATCAGCGTTAATAATAAAATTATCCGTATTTACTTCATTTTCTTCATTAGTAAAAATAAGTCCTGCAAAGGTTGTCGGAAGACTCAGCACGCCCATGAGAAGTGCCATACTTACCTTTTTTAGAGAATATCTAAGTATCCCGTTCATTTTTACATTTAAAATAATCTAAGGATTATATCATAAATAAGCCTTAACTTCAAATTTTGAGTTTAAAAAGCTATCTCAACCAAGCTGGATTATTTGTCAGAGGTGAACCAAATAATTCACTCGTTGCTCCATTGTCTCGAGAATGAACATCTATAACAGGAACTCGAATGTCATTAATTTCAAATATTGTATCAGTTGAGGAACTATTGTTGGTTTCACAACCGTCTTGAGATATTGTAATGTTTGTACTTGGATAAGTTTGCTGTTCGTAGGCCGTTTCATCTCCGTTATGGAATCTAAATCCAAAAGAATAAGCATAGCCACCATTATATTCATAATGTATCACTCCATCACAAGTTCCAACATAACTTTGTTTTCCTTCTGTCGAAACGGCGCGAATATCGTTAATCTGTTGATCACTAAGAACTAAGTCGAATGTTCCGTTCCACCACTCTGATTTATCAGATGATCCTGCTCCAGCATTATTATGATTTTCATGTGTGAAATCTGTAGCATACTCAATTTTCGTCCATCCTCCACCATCGGTAGTCATATCACAATAAACTTGGAAAGCATTTGAAGTATCACCACCATCGGGAT
>CAYXXA010000038.1:0-7694 GCA_964468965.1 uncultured Candidatus Peribacteria bacterium | reverse complement strand
ATTTTGGTTTCATGGTTGGATGGAAACAAAAACCTCGTCGCAAAGCGGAGAGAAAAAAGTAAATGAAACCTATCAACATCAAGAAAGGGAAATAATATCATAGAAATGATAAAATGTCGCAAGGCGTTCTCTTGAAGTCAGAAATTAAGTGTATGACAGAGGTCATGCATTTAAAATCTAGATGATAGATTCCTAAAACAGTAAGAAAGCACTTGGGGATAATAAACTAAGCCAGACCATATTCAATCGTGATAAAATCACGAGAGAAATCTTGTTTATGCCTATAATGACAAAGTAATCCACCTTTTTATTTTCATTTTTGTTTTTAGAATTTGGAAGTAAATCCAAAGTCTCATTTACTTTTTTCTCTCCACGGGGAGCTGAACGTTGATGTGAAAGAACTTTTTATGATTGAAGTGTTTCTGTTTTTGTTGCGAGAACTCGTTAGTGAGTGGCGTCAAAATGCGAAAACTTCAGATCATTGTACTCAGGACTCGCATCAATGTCAAATCTTTTTTACTACTTTTTTTCTCTATACGGATCGTAGAGGTTTTTAATCTTTACTATAAGTCTTGATTTTGCTATAATGGCGGGAATATAAAATCGTAATAAATATGAAAAAACCCAAAGGGCTTTCGACATCACAGGTAGAAATAAATCTAGAAAGATACGGGTTGAATGAGCTGAAAGTTGAAAATAAAAATAAATGGTACAAAATTTTAGCAGCACAGTTTACCGACCTTTTGGTTTTGATTCTTATTATCGCTGCGGGAATTTCTCTCTATATTGGAGAGGGGAGTGATGCTATTGTTATCTTATTTATTGTTGCTCTTAATGCTGGGATTGGTTTTTTTCAGGAGTTTCGAACAGAGCGTACACTAGAAGCTTTGAAAAAAATGGTACATCCAGAAATTCGAGTTATTCGTGATGGCAGTGAAGTACTAGTGGAAACGAAGTACCTTGTACCTGGTGATATTGTTCTTTTAGGAGAGGGTGATAAAATCCCAGCGGATGGGATATTACTGACCGTTCATAGTTTAAAGATTGAAGAATCAGCACTTACAGGAGAGAGTCTTCCGGTCGATAAAAAAAATGGAGATGAAGCCTTTATGGGAACTTCTGTCGCTCGTGGAAGTGGTCTATTTAAGGTCGAAAAAACAGGAATGAATACAAAATTCGGAGAAATTGCACGTCTAACCACTCAAACAGAAAAACTGAAATCCCCACTTCAGATTGAGTTAGATAGAATCGGATTATTTGTGGTAAAACTGACAGGGATTATTAGTATCGCCTTATTTTTACTGGGAATATTAAGGGGTAGCAGTCTTGTGGATAGTCTTCTTTTTTCAGTTTCGGTTGCTATTGCAGCGGTACCAGAGGGTCTTAATACCACGATTGTTATTGCTTTGGCTCTTGGGGCAACCGTTTTAGCACATAAAAATGCCATTATCAAAAAACTTTCTTCGGTTGAAACACTTGGGGCGGTAACCACTATTTGTTCGGATAAGACGGGAACACTCACCAAAAACGAAATGACCGTTCGTGAAATATATTTAGCAGATCGATCGATTTTTAATGTTTCTGGAGTTGGATATGATCCTCATATTGGCCAGATATCTTTTTCTGGTGGTCATGAAGCTTCAGATGAAAATAAAGTTTTAAAACAAAAAGTTCTCGAAATTTGTGCTTGGTGTACGGAAGCTAAACTTGTGGAAGAAGATGGTATTTTTTCAATTCTTGGTGATCCGACAGAAGGCGCACTCCTGACACTTGTTGAAAAATCAAATAGGCAGCCTAACGCTATTGAACTTGATTTGGATGATGGGTATGATGAAATATTTCCTTTTGATGCTGATCGAAAAATGATGTCGATTATTAAGGGGAAGCGAGTTTTAGCCAAGGGATCACCTGACCACATATTGGAAAAGTGTACGTATTGGTCTGATGGAGAGAATCACTATAAACTTGATGATAAAAAGAGAGCTAAAATACGACAACACTATAAACGTATGGCCGGAAATGCTTTGCGGGTCTTAGCCTTTGCGGAAAAAGAATTAGCAAAAACGGACGGTATTACGCAGAAATCAGCTGAACAGGATTTAGTTTTTCTTGGATTAGTTGGTATGATTGATCCACCGAGAGATTCTGTACGAAAAGCGGTAAAGATATGTCACAAAGCGGGTATAAGAATTGTTGTTATTACAGGTGACTATGGCGTTACAGCAGAAGCTATCGCTCGAGAATTAGGAATTGTTAAAGGTCATAATGTTCGAGTTATTTCTTGGAATGAGGCGGAGAAATTTTCAGACAAAGAACTGGAAACAATTTTAACAGACAAGAATAGTGCTGTTATTTTTGCACGAAGTTTACCCGCTCAAAAGATGAGAATTGTTCGTCTTTTGCAATCACAAGACGAAATTGTAGCCATGACGGGAGATGGGGTAAATGATGCTCCTGCTTTGAAAAAATCGAATATTGGAATTGCCATGGGAATAACTGGGACAGAGGTTAGTAAGGAGGCGGCTACAATGATTTTATTAGATGACTCATTTGCTTCCATTGTAACAGCGATTGAAGAGGGACGACGTATTTATGAAAATCTTCGAAAATTTGTTTGGTTTATTTTTGCTTGTAATATTGGAGAACTTGTCTTAATTTTTGCCGCTATTGTTTTTTCATTTCCTTTACCATTGACCGCTATTTTAATTCTTTGCGTGGATTTGGGAACGGATATTCTACCAGCGATTGCGCTTGGTGTGGATAATCCAGAAAAAGACCTTATGCAAAGAAAACCAAGAAATATCAAAACAAAATTAATGAATAAGGTTTTTGTAAAGGATTTTTTAATTGTTGGACTGGTGATTGGTCTTTCGATTACAATAGCCTTTCTCTATACTATTTATCAGGATGGATGGTGGTTCGGGCAATCACTCGATATTGATGTTTCACATGGGATGACGGTTGCTTTTACAGCTTTAGTTATTGTACAGTTAATCAATTCATTTTCGGCTCGTTCTTTTTCTCAATCCATTTTTAAACAGAATATATTAAGTAACCATTTTCTGTTAATGGCTTTTTTGACTTCGATGTTAATGGTAATGTGTATTATTTACATTCCCTTTTTAAACGAAGTATTAGGGACAAAACCTTTAAACATTGATGATTGGATTGTTGTTTTTGTGGCCTCAACTTTTCCACTATTAGTTGTTGAAATGATGAAGTATCAAAAAAATACGAAATAATAATTTGCAAGATTTGGAAAATCGTTTTAAAGTGTTTTCGAAATTAACCTAAAAAATACCATGATAAAACGAGCGATTATTCTCATTTTAATTTTAACCGGGTTGTATTGGTTGACCACAACTTTTCGTGATGGCGATAAATTAAATCCTCCAAAAGAAACAAAGAAGATTACAAAAGAAGCGAAAAATGATGACAAAAAAACTGATAGAAAAGAGAAAGCAAAGGAGGGAGTAAATACAGAAGAAAAAAAAGAGGAGAAAAAAGAGGAGAAAAAGGTTGAAACAAAATCTAAAGTAGAGGAAAAACAGCCTACAGAAGAGGTAAAAGCTACAGATACCGTAAAAAATGTAACGATTAAAACAGATAAAACAGAAACAGCGGTAAAAAAAGCGGAAAACGTAGCTAAGACAGTGGTCCCAACAATAAGGAAAACTTATAAAAAAGTTGTGAAAAAAGCACCAACTTCCCCAGCTATTCCCAATCGTACGACTTATATAAAGGTGTATATGTATGAATGGGGTGTTGATATTTCTAGTAAAAAAATCCCATCAGGAACCGTAGTTTTTACCGTTATAAACAGTGGTCGATTTTCTCATGACTTTACGATTAGAGGACTGAAGGATTTTGGGAAAGTAGCACCACGACAGACAGTAACCTTTACGGCAAAGGTTCCAGCTGGAAATTATGAAATATTTTCAGGACGACGTGATGATGCTGATAATGGAATGACGGAGGCGATTACGGTTACTAAATAATTTAGTTTCACAAAATTAAAAATATAAACGTCTCTTTGTGAGACGTTTTTTTTTGAACTTTAAACCAGAAACTTTAAACTGAAAAATAATTGACTAAACTTCCTATGCAAACGTCTAGAAATGAAGCCCTGAGATTACTCGGTCGACGAGAGCATTCAGTTTCTGAACTTCGAGAAAAGTTACAAAAAAAATTCCCAAAGGAAGTAGAAAAAATAGAGGCTATTATTACTGAATTTATTGAGAAAGATTGGCTATCAGATGAACGGTTTTGTGATGTGGTCATCAAAGATCAAATTATTCGGCGACAAGGGCCACGAAAGATAGAACAAAAGTTGATTTTAAAAGGCGTTGAACCTTCTTTGGTGAAAGACCGACTTATGAAGCACTATTCCAAAGATGATGAATATAAAATTGCAAAATATCTATATGAAAAAAAAGAAAAATCGGTGTGTAGTCGAAAACCAAAAATATCAAATTTCGAGAAACATCAAAAGGTATCTCAATTTCTTATTGGGAGGGGATTTGGATATGAAGTGATTAATGAAGTTGGTAAAGATTAAGTAAAAGAGTGCTTCACTTCAAGGTCAGTAATTCGTATTTCATGATTTCTATCCCCTCAGCCTCCGGCAGCTCCCTTTGGATCAAGGGGAGAGAAATAGAATTATAAATCCTCTCCAATTCGTAACAATTGATTATATTTACACACTCGTTCAGAACGGCTAAGTGATCCAGTTTTGATCTGTCCAGCGTTTGTACCAACGGCGAGATCAGCGATGAAGCTATCCTCTGTTTCACCTGAACGATGGGAAATAACCGTGGTAAATCCATTTTCTTTCGCCAGGCGCATAGTTTCAAAAGTTTCGGTTAATGATCCAATCTGATTTACTTTAATCAGAATAGAATTACAGAGCTTGTCATCAATGGCCATTTGCAATCGTTTTTTATTTGTCACTAGTAGGTCGTCGCCAACCAGTTGCATACGATCGCCAAGCTGTGCTTGCATTTGTGTAAACCCTTCAAAATCATCCTCCGCATGAGAGTCTTCGAGTGAAGTTAGGAGTGGGTACTTTTTAATCAGATCTACATAATAGTCGGTCATTTCACTAGTTGAAAGTTCTTTGCCATCAATTTCGTATTTTCCATTTTTATAAAACTCAGAGGCGGCTGGATCTGATGCCATTTCGATTTCGGTTTCCGGTTTATAGCCTGCTTTTTCAATAGCCTGAATAATGATTTCAAAAGCCTCATGTACATAAGGAATTCGTGGAGCAAAACCACCTTCATCTCCAACAGCGGTAGAAAACTTTTTTTCAGCCAAAAGTCCTTTGAGCGTATGAAAAATTTCAACTCCCGCTCGTAGATTATCGGGGAAATTTCCAAGATTTGGAAAAACCATAAATTCCTGAATAGCCAGACCAGAATCCGCATGAGTTCCCCCATTTACAATATTCATCATCGGACGAGGAATAGAAACTCTATCCACTCCAAAAATATGTTGAATGTGTTTCCAGAGAGGGATGCCCTGACCAACGGCAGCCAGTCGTGCGCTAGCGAGTGAAATTCCAAGAATAGCATTAGCACCCATATTCGTTTTGTTTTCAGTTCCATCGATTTCCAGCATTTTTCGGTCAATCGCTTCCTGTTCGGCTGGGTCCATGCCGATGATTTGTGGAGCGAGCGTATCATTGACATTAGCAACAGCTTTTAGTACGCCTTTCCCTCCGTATCGAGAGTTATCACCATCACGAAGCTCTAACGCTTCATGGATTCCCGTCGAGGCTCCACTAGGAACGCAAGCGGTAATGGTATTGGTCCCGTCAGACATTTCGACTTCAACGGTTGGGTTTCCTCGTGAATCAAGGATTTCTCGAGCTTTGATGGATGTGATTTTCATAATTTTAAACTTTAAGATCACAAAAATTGTACAACTAAACGAAACGAGGTGGAATTGTTTTTATGGAAATATGATTGACAAATTTTAATAAAAAGTATTTATTAGTATTTGTGGAATTTAATCTTATATTAAAAATGGGAAAAGCAGAAAGTCGTACAAGTTTGGATGATCCACGTGTTAAGCAATCCTTGGAAAAAGCGAACGGTAATGTTTTGGAAAATGAAATGTTAGATCAAGTTAATGAAAAGATGGGGGGGGGGTAAGCGTACATATATTATTGCAACTATGCGTGGTAATATAAAACGTATTCCTATTGAAGATATATACTATTTTAAGGCTGACCCAAAATACGTAACAGTACGCCATAAAAATGGCGAGTCATTAATTGAAGAATCTCTTGTATCATTGGAACCCGACTTATCTGATGATTTTATGCGTATTCACCGTAACGCACTAGTAGCCAAGCAAAGTATCTCAGAATTGGTGGGAAGTTGGAAGGAAGGAGTGATGGTTCAAATTAATGAAACTGATGAGGAACTTAGTGTTAGTCGTGGGAACATAGCTAATGTTAGACGTTTCATAAAAGCAAAAGCAGACTGATCTTAGTGATTTATTAATCCCTAGACAATACCCTATACGTACGGTTGTTTTCTTTATTCCACTTTGTGCAAATGCACATCTCGCTGAGGATAGGGGATTGAGATCCCTTCTTTATCAAACGCTTCTTTTACCTTTTCATTCATTTCAAAATAAACATCCCAGTAGTCTTCCGTATTTGTCCAAGGGCGAACCGTGAAATTGACCGAACTATCGGCTAATTCAGCAAGTCCTACAAATGGTTCAGGATGAGAAAGAATTCGTTTATCATCCTTCATGATCTTATAAAGAATTTCTTTCGCCTTTTTAAGATCATCATCATATCCAATCCCAAAGGTCATATCGACCCGACGTGTTTTCTGATCGGTATAATTAGTAATACTCCCATTAGAGAGATCTCCATTAGGAATAATAATTCGTTTGTTATCTTTCGTTTTGAGAACCGTCGCAAAAATTTGGATAGATTCTACATCACCACTATGTCCTTGGGCTTCAATATAATCACCAACCTTAAAAGGTTTAAAAAAGATGATTAAAACACCCCCAGCCAGATTAGCTAAACTCCCCTGAAGAGCCATTCCAACCGCTAAACCAGCCGCTCCAAGTATGGCAATGAAACTTGTTGTCGCAATACCGAGCATTGAAGCAACAGAAATAATCACGAGGACTTTGAGAGAAATCGTAATAAGGTTTTGTAAAAATCGTCGTAGTGAAACGTCTACTTTGGCCTTTCGCATTGCTTTCTGAGCTATTCTCGAAAGCCAATTAACAATCTTAAATCCAAAGTAAAGGGTGAGCAGGGCCATTAAAATTTTGGGTCCAAATTTTTCAGCCAAGTTGGTGGCGATCTTACCGTATTTTTCAAAGTCGATATCCATATTTTGTAAAAAATCCATGTTTTAAAAGTTAAAAGTTTTTCTTTTACAGTCTAAAGTATTTTTTAAAACTTGGAAAATAAAAAAGTGGACCACTGTTTTGGTAACAGCGGTCCAAAGGTGGGGGAAAAAGGGGTGATCCCTCCCTGTCGGTAGTACAGTGGCGAGTTAACCCAAACAAAATCCGCCCTATTGTTCGGCATGGAGCTTCGAGGAAGTATTGGCTTTTTCTGTTTATGAAAAAGAAGCCAATATGACGAAGCGACATGGTGAACAACGTTTAGTATATGCGATGTTTTGCGGAATGCAATGGAGCAAAATATGGGAGAG
>CAYXXA010000037.1:0-8017 GCA_964468965.1 uncultured Candidatus Peribacteria bacterium | reverse complement strand
CTGGTATGGTAGAAGATGCAGTAGAAGCAACGACAGATGCGGCGAAGAATGCAGCGGAGGCTACTATTGACGCGGGAGCGGCAGCAGTGCAAGAAGCAACTGGAGCAGCTGATGATGTCATTGATGCTGGTGCCGATGCGGCAAAAGGAGCGGTTGATAAAATTACTAAGTAGTTTAATATTCAAATCTAATCTAAAAAACATCCCAAATGGGGTGTTTTTTTAGTTGAGGGGAACACGTAGCTTTTTCTTTGAAAACATTGTATTTGGAAAAGCTTTTTTGGTGAAATAGGCTAGAGGCGCTGATAAGTTAATAAAGTGTGATGTAGTATCACTAAACCTCACCTCAGAAGTTCGTCTTTTTAGTAAATTTATTAACGTCTTTCTTGACTTTTTGATAAAAAAATAGGAAGAGTGTAAAAGAATGATAGAAAATGTAATTTGTGACGATAAAAATAAAGGTGAGATCGCTGATATACCTATTGGGAGATCCATTCTTCCACTTTATTTTTTGAGTTATTTTTTTAAAAAAAAAACCGCGTCAACTACGGAGAAAACTGAGTGTTGTGATGAGTGTTTATGGGGCTCTTTATTTGAAATTAAGGAGTTGGTCAAACGGGATGAACATGATTTAGCAAAAAAGGCTTCTTTAGAAATTGACACGTCTGTTCCTTTTTTTAAGGGTTTATCAAGGAAGGATATTGAGCAGTTATTATTTAGTCTTAGACATAGTGATATTACGGGAAATAAGGACTTTCATAATTTGAGTGCTTTTTTGCAACAAGGAGGAACTTGTATGTCAAATATGGTTAATGAAATTTTGAAAGAGGTTAATCATTATGCTTTTAGCGAACAGTTTCTTTTTTTGTATGAAAAAACAATACCGGATTTAACAAGACGAGAAAAAATAAGAACAGGTGATAAAACTATTGTATTCTATTTTCGTCATTACAGTGATGTGAAAGATTCTCATTATAAAGAAAGTTCAGAGCCTAGTTGGCAAGGATGTGATTTAATATTATCTGCTTTAATGATTTTATTATTGGATAGATATGTTGAAATAGAATCTGAAAAATATACGTCTGTAAAAATTATTTCACGTGTTCCATATAATTTTCCAAATTGGGTTTTAAAATTATGCAAAAATACTGAATATTGCAATGTCTCAGGTGAGTCTTTTGACACATTACAAAATAGTCAAGATACAAGTGTTATTTATCCGTCTAGTGGTAGTTTGGGGGATAATAACTCTATACATGCACGTGGGTTAGTATTTCATAATCAACCAAGTCATTATAAAAGTATTCCGTTTAGAATTTTGTGGCCAAGTGGGGAAGATAGGTCTTTCATAAATTTCCCATATGATAAAGTAGATTATAGTAATGATATCTATGCTATGCAGAGAGAGATTTTAAATGTAGCACGACGAATGGAGGCGAATCTATAAGTCTTACCTCTATTTATACTTTAAAGAATGTAAGTTTAGGTTTAGTTTTCGTCATGAAAGTTTATGGTAGATGAGGACTATTTGCAGTCTAATTCATAGAAAAACAAGGTAGGTAATAAGTCGCCTAAGTTATCTTGAACCTTAAGTTTCCACGTTCTTATTTGTAAAATCTAAAACTTTAAAATTATTTTTTTGTAGATATTCTTCTGTAACGTCATACAGAACTGGAGCAAAGTTGGTAGTGATTTTTTTTGTATTTTTAATTTTTCCATTTATTTTTGTTTCTCTGTGAATCTCATTATATCGGAAATACTTTTCGCCTCTTTTGATGAAAAAATGGTTTTTTTCAAATATGTGGAATTTTTCTGGTATGAAGTGGGGAGAAAGTATCTGACCCTTTAGATGATTATCGGTAAGCCATATTTTTAATTGTAATGGATAATTTGATACGTTTTTGACTTTTAGGTCAATGAAATTATATAAAATAGTCGCCCCACTTCCAAATGGGAGTGTTCTACCAGAATCAGGAAAGACGTCCATTGAGTGGTGATATCGCTCAACTGTGTCGATTGGGGCGTGTAAAAAAATCCAGTAGAGAAAATTCGATAGTTGACAAAGCCCTCCACCAATACCTTCTACGATCTTACCATTTGATAGTAACATCCCATTAACATAGCCATTTTTATATTTTGGTTTTCCGATAATACTCCAAAGCGAAAAAATACGATTGGGTTCTATCACAATGCCATTTAACTGCTTAATGGCTTGTCTTAAGTTTACAATCTTTCGTTCTTGTAGTTCTGGATTACTATCGCCTAATCGGCGTCTTAAAAGTGATTGATGTCTGGCGACTACACAATGAAAAAAGTCATCCCTTTTTTTATATTTAATTTTAAAATTAAAAAAATTTTGTCCATTTCGGATTAAGTGACGCAGGAAGATAATTGGTTTTTTCAGGATTGGATATTTCTTGGAAAGAGCCTCTCTTGTTGGATTTTCATAGAAGTAGAGGTGATTGGCGATATCTTGTTCTATTTTCATTATGATGCATCATAATTTACACTAAGTAAAAAGTAAATTGGGTCTTGGTTTTAACACTTGATTTTGCCGTGGTTGATTGATAAATCAGTTCCGCCAACCGATTTATGTGAATTTCCTTTTGGGTGGCTGTTGAGCCACCTTAAGGCATCTTCAATTTCACTTGCGCTTGGTGTTTTCTTAGCAACTTTTCGAAGCCATTCTTGTTGAAGGGTTTTAGGAAGATCGTGAAATGTTTCCAGTGCAATTTGAGAATGTTTTTCTGTCATACTCTGTTCAATAAATTTTTGTGTGTCCGCAAAGATTTGAGACTCTCTGACAAATACTTTTTCTAGATTAGGTGTGATTTTTCGTAAAACAGGGAGAACCTTCTTTCGAATAAGATTTCGCTCAAAACTAATATCATTATTACTTGAATCTTCTCGCCATGCAATTTTTTGTGTTTTAGCGTATCGGATCAGTTCTGGTTTCGGAACATGCCAAAATGGCTTTGTCGTAATATCAAAAGGGGAAAGTCCATTTAT
Organism: uncultured Candidatus Peribacteria bacterium; assembly: GCA_964468965.1. Lineage (GTDB taxonomy): Bacteria > Patescibacteriota > Gracilibacteria > UBA4473 > UBA4473 > JALWQU01. The sequence goes on along the minus strand of CAYXXA010000037.1, from coordinate 5,009 downwards.
CCCACAACCTTTCGTCAGGCGAAAAATCATTGTTTCTACAAGATCGGTTGCATGATGTGCCGTTAAAATCCGCATCGCCCCAAATTGCTCTTCTACTTTTTTCGCATACTTCTGTCGTACGATTCTCCAGTGATGTTCTTTATTGGCATGAAACTCTTTTGATAACTTTTTCGTATAAACTTTAATATCATTTTTTGAACAAAAATTTTGAACAAATAGATTATCTTCAGTTGATTCTTCTCGTGTATTATGATTGAGATGAAAAACAGCTATATTTTTGGAACCTACGGTTTTTAGGGCAACGCTTAATAAAACCATCGAATCTACTCCACCCGAAACCATCAGTAGTATTTTTTGCCCAATCAAGCCTTGGTCTTTGAGGAATTTTATAAATACTTTCTCCATGTACTAAAATAATAATCAACCTTTAAACTATTGCCAATTGTTCACGGATAATTGATAATTTAAATAATGTTCCCTCAGAAAAATCGATTCACAACCAAAAATTTTGAATTTCTCCGTCGAAAAATGAAAGGATTCAGGTCTGATAATTTCCTCTTTTTAAACGGAGAGGGAAGAGATCGTACAAGGTTTGCGGTTGTGATCGGTAAAAAAATCGAGAAAAGCGCGGTAAGACGAAATCAATTTCGTCGACGAGTCTATGAAATTTTTCGAAAAGACTATTTTGAAAAGTGTTCTGGTATTAACACAATCTGTCTTTACAAAGGTACTAAAATCCCTAAAAATACTGCTGAAATTCAGCCGCATATTCAAAAATATATAGATTACCTCGCACGAATGAAGCGTTGATTAGATAAAACCCTAAAACTAAAAACAGACGACATGAGTCCTAAAATAATAGCCTTTATTAAATCCTTTGCCATTTGGTTTGCTGTCTTTTATCTCGCTATATGGGCTTTTCAGCAAGTTACTGGTGGGAATAAAACACAAGCCCCCACTAATACTGTTACGATTACACCCGTTGATGATACCCCCGTTTTACAACAGGTAGCTCAATTTAAAGTTAAAAATGATACAGACACTCCTATCACACTTGTTTCTCCTTGTGGTAATCCAGAAAGTTTAAAGGTTTCAAGACTAATAAGTGGTAAAAAATTAAACCTTTCAGACGATGTTTTTGCCAATTGTAATCCTACAGATCTTCCTGATCTGAATGTTCCCGCTCAAAAGACAAAAATACTAAGCCTTAAAAACTTCAATCAAACCTTCTTTGCGGAAAGTGGAAAATATGTCCTCGATGCCAAAATTTCTCCAGAAGTAACTATTGAATCAAAACCTTTCACTTATGAAGAACCAGGACTATTTCGGAAACTTTTTCGAGCAATTATTACCAAGCCGTTATTTAATCTTCTGGCCTTTTTTACCCAAGTAATACCTGGACATTCCCTCGGTTGGGCAATTATTGCGATGACTTTAGTGGTTCGACTAATTCTCTTTTTACCAAATCAAAAATCGATGAAGTCTCAGCGAAAGCTTCAAAAACTACAACCGAAAATTGAGGCCTTAAAGAAGAAGCATGGTAAAAATCAGCAAGCTCTCGCGATGGCAACAATGGAACTCTATAAAACCGAAAAGATAAATCCAATGAGTTCATGCCTCCCAATGCTGTTGCAAATGCCGTTTTTAATTGGAACTTATTACGTAGTACGAGGTGGGATTTCGGAATCTCAACGATACCTGCTTTATCCGTTTAATCAGAATGTTGATCTTAATATAATTGATCCCTATTTTTTCGGACTTGATCTACATGTTCCTGATGTACTGGTTCTGCCTATCTTAGTTGCTGTAGCACAATATGTAGCGGTTAAACTTTCTTTTATTGCGGCTAATAAGAAAAAGAAAGTTTCAAAATCCAATGCCCCAGCTGAAGGTATGACAGCTCAAATGGAACAAATGCAAAAAATGATGCTGTATGTTATGCCATTGATGATTGGATTCTTTACATCAACTTTTCCGGCTGGAGTGGGAATCTACTGGTTAACCTCAACAATCTTTGGGATCTTTCAGCAAAAACTTGTAAACTGGCAACTTGATCAATCTATGGCGACGGGCGTTGTTCGACGGGTTAAGAAATCAGGTATCAAAAAAGCCTATAAGGTGATCAATGCGGATGAATAGTTGCAGGTTTCGTACAAATACATAGAAACTACAAATTTGTTCATTTTTAGGCGTGTTTTGTTTACACTTGTCTTAACTTCTATATATTATTTCGTAAAAAAGAGAGTTTCTTTTCTGGGTTACTAATGATTGACGATTATCGTGGAGTTTACTAGTATCCTTGAAAAGATGAGCGTTTTAGAAAAAGATAATAACCGTTTACAGCTAGAACAAAAAGTTCTAGAGGCAGGCGTATTATTTAGTGATAAAGAACGAAATTGGCATCTCAAACAAATTGCAGAAGGTACAACGAACGAGTCCAAAATAGATTTTTATATTTGGGCGGCAAAGCAACGAGAGTCCATACTAGAAAATGCACCAGCTGATAAACAAAACCAGATTAAAAAAAGCATTGATCATCTCCTTGATCAGTCTTCTAATGGGGATCGTGAAGGGAAAAAGCGAAAACCGCTTGAGCAGATGCGTGAGGCGGTGTTGCAGTTTCGTGAGAATCAGAGGCTCGTAACGGAAAAAACGCGAAAGTTACGAAATTTACCCGTAGGATTTGAGTCTAAGATTTGGGATCGTTTTATGACACGGTTTGAAAAAGAGGCTGGAGGAAATGTTTTAGATGCCAAAGTGATGGCGAAGTTTCGGCAATCGATTGAGACCACTTTTCGTCATCTAGCGAAAGTTTTGGATATGCAAGAGACCATCAAACAAAAACTTGATTCGGAAAATTACTTTAACCTAAAGTCGAAGGATGGGATTCTTTCCGAACGAGCAAGACTGTCAGCAACATTACAGACACAAATCTTTGACTGGTTGGATCAGGGAACACATTTACGAGATTGGGAAAAAGGACTGGAAAAGCTCATGCAGAAACAACTCCCTCAAAATCTTAAGGAATTTAAAGAACATTATAGTCAGGTGTTTACGCCAGAGTTCTGGAAAGAGATTTCCAGTACAAACCCTATGGAGATGCCCAATTTTACAGTGGCTTTCAATTTCCAAACAGAGGATCGTTTTATGACAAAAATGACTTTATCAGATATCAAAAAAATGCCTCAGAAAATAAAAAAGGCGCTTCTAGCTGATGGAAAAGAAATTTTGTCAGAATTTTTTTCAACGGATGAACAAAAGAAGGCACTATCTCAGCTCAAGTCGATTTCAGAAAAAAATCCAACAAAGTTGCTGAAAATCATCGCTATACTTCGAAGAGAGCAAGAACAGAAGAGAAATGAAGCCTATAAAACATTAGGCAAAATAAAACAGCTTTATTTTGATAAAGATACTAAAAGTGCTCAATCAGAGTTAACTTTATTCAAAAATCGGTATGGTGAAAATATTCTTCACTCTCTTATGGAAGATAAGTTTCAGGGGATGGTTGACCTGCGAATGATGCGGATAACGAATCTGGAAGAACAACTAAAACTTACCCAAGATCAGCAAAGGCAGAAACAGATTCAGCGTCAACTTCGTGAGCTGTGTCAGTCAAAAAAAGATCATTGTTCTCTCGGCATGTCGGTTGATGAGCGATCGGAAAGAGTTTCAGCTATTGAAGTGGAGGTAAAAATGGCACGAGCGGTGGGAAACCTGACAGGAGCTAAGGCTTTAGCGAAAAAACTTCGGGGACTCAATGATGTGAAAGCCGAACTCCTGATTTCTGAAATTAACCGTGAAATTGAAGCCAAAAAAGTAACAGAAGGAGCGAATGGAGATCAGGAAAAAAAGGTAGATGCTTCAACTGAAAAACAAAAGAAAATTGAATTCTTGGAGAAATCAATTGAACATGCGGAAAAAGTAAAAGAAGCCTGTAGTCAGGTAGGAATCCCCACGGATGACCCAAAATTTTGGAAAAGAGAGGGGATTATTAACCGCGTTCAGTGGCTTAAAGATCACGGATTGTATGATATGTATCAGAAATTTAACGGATCAGATCCTAATATTCCTCGAGATGCTCAAACGGGGGGCTTTCGGTTTCGGTGGATGGATAGTCGCGGAGATGCTCTAAACGGGAGTCGGGCAACAGATGGACTGAAATATCTTCAACGATATAAAGAGTCGGGATACATTTTAGCTGCGTTGGCAGGAGCTTTCTCTATCAACTGGAAAAATATGGGGTCGGCAACCTATACACCAGATGAGTTTATCACACATGTTAGTACGGATCTAAACGCGATAAAAGGACAAAAAGCAAAATAAAAATCCTTCCGCTCGCGGAAGGATTTTTTTAAATAGAGCACTAAATTTAAGCTTGTTTTTGTTTTTTAGTTCGATTTTTGTGTTGTTTCTTGTTATTTTTTTGAGCGTGAGTGTGTGCTTTATTCTTTTCGTTTTTTGGTGTTTCTTTGCTTTTAATCGTAAATTTTACGGTAAAGTTGTCAGTTAGGTTTTCTATCTCTTGTAGCATTGATCGGAATTCAGCTTTCTTAGTTTTGAGTAGTTTTTTCTCCTCTTTGATAAGTGCTTGTAGCTCTTTGATTTGAGCTTCATAATCAGCGACATTCGCATTGTGTTTATCTACAAAATATTTAATTTCATCCTTAATATTTGAAAGCGATGAGAGTGGATCATCCTTAGTAGGCTCATCAAAGTCCTCATCATAAGAATTATCACTTAGTTCATCTTCCTCATCCATAGTAAGGATATCGTCTTCATCCTGAGTGAAAGAATTTGTTTGGTCATCGTCATCATCACCAAATGGGTTAGAACTACTTTGGTTGTTTTCTGAACTTTCAAAAGGATTTTTAGCTGCGGTTTGAGGTTCTTCTGCAACGGTATTTTCAGTTGGAGTTGGAGCAGCGGCTTCTTGTGTTGGAGCAAAAGGATTTTCAGCTGCGGTTTGAGGTTCTTCTGCAACGGTATTTTCAGTTGGAGTTGGAGCAGCG
>CAYXXA010000036.1:0-8254 GCA_964468965.1 uncultured Candidatus Peribacteria bacterium | reverse complement strand
ATGAAAATCCAAATCCACCGAATCGATAAAAACATTCCTCTTCCAAAATATGAAACGAAAGGTAGTTTTGCCTTTGACTTCCTTGCACGAGAAACAACAGAAATAAAGCCCAAACAGGTTGGTCTCATTCCTGGTAATGTCATTATCGAATGCCCTGAAAACCTAGCATTACTTATCCTACCAAGAAGTTCAGCTTATCGAAAAACAGGACTTCTTTTCCCTCATTCTATAGGACTCATTGATCGAGACTATTGTGGTGGTGATGATGAAATTCTGATTCAGGTTTTAAATTTTTCTGATGAAACCGTCATTGTCCAAAAAGGTGATCGAATCGCTCAAGGATTGTTTGTAAAAACCGAATCAATTGAGTTTGAAGAAACTGATAGACCAACCAAAAAATCACGAGGTGGCTTTGGAAGTACTGGATAATCCCTCTCTTTCTATTCTTTCTATTCGTAAAAAAATTATTTTCCTAAGATCGATTTCGCGAGTTCAACAATATGACGAACCTCCACAATTTCTAAATTAGCTGGTGCTTTTTGTCCCTTGGGAATCCTTGGGCAAATAACTTTTTTGAATCCCAATTTCGAAATTTCAGCTAATCGCATATCAATGTTTGGCACTCGCCGAACTTCTCCAGATAGCCCAACTTCTCCGAATATAACCGTATTGGCTGGAATTTCTTTTTCTGCTCGAGAACTAAGAATGGCAGCTGTTATTGCTAAATCTGAAGCGGGATCTTGAATTTTGAATCCTCCAACCACGTTACAGTAGGCATCATACTCCGCACACTTAAAAGGCGTAAACTTAGAAATAACCGCCAAGAGGAGGTGGAATTTGGACATCGGAATACCAGACGCAGTTCGTCGTGGGTTTCCAAAGTTTGTCTTCACCGTTAAAACCTGAACCTCCATAAGAAAATTACGAACCCCTTCCCGAACCGCACAGATCACATTTCCACACGCTCCTTCTGCCCGCTCAGCGAGGAAATACGCTGATGGGTTTTTTAGTTCCTGTAGACCATTTGATTGCATATCAAAAACTCCAATCTCCATTGTCGAGCCAAAACGATTTTTAGGGGCACGAAGAAGGCGAATTTCTGAATTTTTTTCTCCCTCCAAATATAAAACGGTATCAACTAGGTGTTCTAAAATCTTAGGTCCAGCTAATTCATCCGTTTTTGTAACATGTCCAATCAGGAGGATAATCGTTCCTGTTGCCTTCGCTAGTTTTACTAAAATTTCAGCATTCTCTCGGATTTGACTCATTGAGCCAAAGCTAGAACCTTCTAGCCCAATCATTTGAATTGAGTCCACAACAATAAATACTGGTTTATTTTGAGTAACCGTCGTAATAATATCTTCAAGAGAATTTGTTGAAAATATTCCATCTTCCCTTTCTCTTTTCACTTCCCCACTCTTACTCATTATTCGCTGCATTCGATTATGAACCTGGTCAACACTTTCTTCGCCCGAAAAATAAAAAGCCGTATGTCCAACCTTCACCTTCTCAAATACCTGCAAGGCGAGTGTCGATTTCCCAATTCCAGGTTGTCCCCCAAAAAGGACTACCGAACCAGGAAAAAAACCATTTCCAAGAACTCGATCAACTTCACTGATTTGTGTAAGAATCCTTGTATCTTTTTTTTCACCTGACGCCATAAGCTCGAGCTCGCTATTATGGCATAAAAGGTCTTCCCCTGCTAATGATTTTTTAGTACTTGATATCTTAGATTCTTTAAATTCTTTGATCGTATTAAAGGCCTCACAGTTGGGACATTTCCCAAACCATTTTGAAAAGTTATCACCACAATCGGTACAAATGAAGTTGGGAGATTTTTTTGCCATGGGGCAATAGTATGATTTATTTGTATGATATTTTCAATAAAAAGCCCTAACGTATCGCTGGGGCTTTTTATGGTAATCACGAGTCCGAACTCGTGGTTCTGTATTCTCAATATGGGTTACCAAGCATTACTTATCATCTTCTTTTACTTCAGCTTTTTCATCTGATGATTCTGTTTCAGTTGTCTCTGTAGAAGAATTCTCTGCCTTTGACTCATCGGAAACGCCTTCCGCATTAGCATCTTCCTCTACATGAATACCTGGATCATTATTCTCTACTTCATTTTTATCGGCTACCATTTTTACATCACTTGATTCATTGATGAGCTTACTGTGACTTTCGACTTTATCACCTTCCTCTACAACCGTGATTTCTCCTTCTTCTACATCCCCCTTACTGTCGATAAGATCAACCTTGAGACAAAGAGCTTGCAGTTCTTTTACTAACACATTAAATGATTCCGGAATAGAGATGGAGTCAATAGGTTCGTCTTTAACGATTGCTTCATAGGCTTTCGCTCGACCATGGACATCATCCGATTTGATCGTTAGCATTTCTTGTAGTGTATGAGCTGCTCCATAGGCTTCTAACGCCCAAACCTCCATCTCTCCGAAACGCTGTCCTCCGTTTTGAGCTTTTCCTCCAAGAGGTTGTTGGGTTACCAGAGAATATGGTCCAACGGATCGTGCATGAATCTTATCTTCAATCAGGTGGATCAACTTCAACATATAAGTAGTTCCAACAACTACTTTGTGATCAAATGGCTCTCCCGTCATTCCATCATAAAGCTGAAATTTTCCATCTTCCGCCATATCGTTAGCCTTGAGGAACTCTCTAATTTTATCCATTTTAATCCCACTCAGTACGGGGGTTGCGGTTTTAATTCCCATTTTTTGAGCCGCAATCCCAAGATGGGTTTCTAGCACCTGTCCAATATTCATCCGTGAGGATACTCCCAAAGGATTAAGAATAATATCTACTGGTGTTCCGTCTTCCATATACGGCATATCTTCTGCCGGAACAATTTTCGAAATCACCCCTTTATTTCCATGACGTCCTGCCATTTTGTCTCCCGCCTCCAAGTGTCGCATCTGTGCCACCTGCACGATAACTCGTTTTAAAACACTTGTTGGCAAATCATCACCTTCTGATCGGTCAAGAATCTGAACTTTAATAACTTTCCCTCCTGATCCTCGCGGCAGTCGAAGTGATGAATCTTTTACATCATGTGCTTTTTCACCGAAAATCGCTCGCAAAAGTCGATCTTCTGCTGTCAATTCCGTTTCTCCTTTCGGAGTCACTTTCCCCGCTAAAATATCTCCCGCTAAAACCGTTGATCCGATTCTGACAATTCCGCCTTCATCAAGATTCGTGAGTTTTACCGCAGCAACATTGGGAATATCAGCGGTTAATTCTTCTGGTCCCAGCTTCGTATCTCGAACATCCATTTCGTATTTTTCAATATGAATAGAATTAAATAGCCCTTCTCGGACAATTCGATCAGAAACAATAACCGCATCCTCGTAGTTGTACCCTCGCCAAGACATGTAAGCCACCGTAAGGTTTCGTCCTATTGCCAGTTCTCCGTTTTCAACAGAAGCTCCGTCAATAAGTACATCACCTTTTTTAACTTTATCACCAGCTAAAACTCGTGGATGCTGATGAATACAAGTAGATTGATTGGTTCTTCGGAAGTTCTCAATAAGGAATTTTTTCTTTTTTCCCGATTTCCCAACAAAGACAATTTCTCGTGCGTCAACTGATTTAATTTCCCCATCTTCTGGGGCTCGTGTACATTCTTCAACGGACGTTACCGATTCCATTCCTGTCCCTACAACGGGAGCATCCGGTTTTACCAATGGAACGGCTTGTCGTTGCATGTTTGACCCCATGAGTGCCCGTGTATTATCATCATGCTCAAGAAAGGCAATCATTGATGTAGAGAGGGAAACAATCTGTTTTGGAGAAATATCCATATGCGTAATTTCTTCCACATCATACGACCCTGGTTCAAAGTTCTTTCGACAAGATACTTGGTCTTTGGCGAACTCTCCATTTTCTTTCATTTCAGAATTGGCCTGTGCAACACACATCGTTCGTTCTTCTTCCGCATCGAAATATCGGACATCATCGGTGATATGTTGTCGAACTGGAACTTCTTTTAGAGTTTTGATTTTTGCTAAGGCTTTCGCCTCTTTTTCAGTAATTTCACTTCCTTTTTTTACCACGACTTTTTTCCCGTCCAAAATATCTTCTCGAGCTATTCGTCCAACAGCCGATTTTCCATCGTTTTTAACCGTTTTAGAAACCACTCGATAAGGGGTCTCAATAAATCCCATATCATTTACTCGAGCGTACGATGCTAAATGTAAAACCAGTCCGATATTCGGTCCTTCCGGGGTTGTCACTGGACAAATACGTCCATAGTGAGATGGATGCACGTCTCGAACCTCAAACGAAGCTCGTTCCCGTGAAAGTCCTCCTGGTCCCATCGCTGAAATACGTCGTTTATGTTCTAGCGCTGCTAATGGGTTTGTCTGATCCATGAACTGTGAAAGCTGACCAGAGGCAAAAAATTCTCGCATCGCTGCGGTAATCGGTCGACAGTTAATCAATTGTGTTGGAATTACATTTTCTAGTTCTACAATCGTCATTCGGTCTTTTACAATACGTTCTGTTCGTAGTAATCCAACTCGAAATTTATTCTGAATAAGTTCTCCGACTCCTCGCAATCGCCGGTTTGAAAGATGATCAATGTCATCCTGACACTGCTCTTGTCCTGCATTCAGTCGTATGATACCTCGTACCATTTCAATAAAGTCTTCTGTTTGAAAAACTCTCCCTTCTGGTGTATCTTTCGTTTTTAGTCCAAATTTTTTATTAATTTTGTATCGTGCAATTGGTCCTAAATCATATTTCTTAGGATCAAAAAACATATTATCGAGAAAGGCTTTTGCATTGTCAGGTGTCGCTAAATCACCTGGACGAATCCGCTTATAAACTCCCTGCCAAGCTTCTCGCTCGTTCGTGGTATCATCTTTTTCTAATGTTTTGAGGATTGGATTATCATCCAGTCCTTTCACGTCTTTTTCAAAGATTTTTAGAATCTTTTTATCATCCTCATACCCAAATGCTCGTAAAAACATTGTAACAGGAATTTTTCGTTTTCGGTCAACTTTCACCCAAAGAAGTCCTTTTTTATCCGTCTCAAGTTCAAGCCAAGCACCTCTTTTAGGTATCATTTTCGCATGATGCACTTGGGCAAGGTTTTGGTCTTTGGCGTAAAAAATACCAGGGCTTCGCACAATTTGCGTCACAATAACTCGTTCAATTCCATTGATGATAAACGTCCCTCCTTCCGTAATTCGTGGAATATCTCCAAAATAAACATCCTGTTCTTTGATCTCTCCTGTTCCTAAATTCGTCAGTGCTACATGGGCTTTGATTGAAGACTCGTAAGTAAGTCCTTTTTCTCGACAATAAGAAATGTCATGTTTCGGTGCTTCGATTTCATGACTAAGAATCTCTAGTCTTAGTTTTTTTCCTGTAGCATCCTCAATGGGATTGATCTCATCTAGCAATTCTTTAATCCCTTTTTTAATAAACCAGTCATAAGAACTGTGTTGAACCTCAACAAGATTTGGGAAAGGAAATTCACTACCCGGATCTTCCGTGAAGAAATAACGACCATTAGATTCTTTGGTCGGCTTCAGATTTGCGGGGAATTTGATTGCTTTTTTTGTAATTTTTGCCATGAACACTAAGGAATTATAAGATAAAAAATTAAACGGAAAAAATCGCACAAAACTTTGATATCCAAATACAATTATTTAGGTGTCAAAATCTTGCCCATTCATAACTCATCTAAATCTTGGGGGGAAATTTCTCACGAAATATAATCTCGTAACACGATAATGCAAGTTTTTCTCTTGAATTTTGCCACCTATCCTTGTATACGATTTCATCCGCAACGAAAATAAAAAATACTTTGACTTTTTTATTCTTGGCAATAGGCTGATTTTAGTGTTATTTCAGAGTATGGAACGCACGAGTGGCGGAATTGGTAGACGCGCTAGCTTGAGGGGCTAGTGGGAAATTTTTCTCCCGTGGAAGTTCGAGTCTTCTCTCGTGCACCATATCGTCATTTACGATGATATGATCCTTTCTTTCACAATTTAACTTGGACAATAAACGTTTTTTTGGAAAATAAATATATAAAAAAACGACCTTTCGGTCGTTTTTCTTTTATACTTTTTGAATAAATTTATGCTGCTTTTTTTACTGGCATATCATTCGCCGCTTTTGCCGCTGCCAATTCTTTTTTCTGCTTTGGTGTCAGTTTTTTTACTTTTACGTGTTTCCCTTCTCCTGGTTTGTGTACCACCTCTTCTGTCGAAACTTCATCAGCTTGATCAGCCCCCTGTCGTGCCCATTTTTTAAGTGTTCGAATAGCTTTTGCGGATAAACGCATTCGTTCAACTTTCCCGGTTAAGGGATTAAAAACTCGTTTCTTGAAGAGATTTGGACGAAACGTTCGCTTCGTTGCTTTAAGTGAAAACGGTCGGTTATTTCCCGCTGTTGTCTTCTTACCGGTAAGGTCACAAACTCGTGCCATAATCTATTTTTTATTAATACTGAGGGAATATAGAGGGTGTGAAGGATTTGTCAAAGGAATTTTATTACCATTTATACGACCTTATTTATGGTTCTCCTCGACAAAATCCATTTCATATCCAATATCTTAATTAGGAATTCTCATCTTACGTTAATGACAACTATAAAGTATCAGTACTATAAACCTCTCCTGAATATATATTGTAGTTTTGGTATTTGGATGACGATTTGTATTGGACTCAGATGCTATTTCGTCTAAAATTATCCACATGAAAACCAACCAGATCCTTATAGATTTCCGTGATGGGAAAACCTGTAAGTCCACTTTTCTTCTATTTGAAAAAATAATCACTGATCGAGGTTCAAAATATTCTGTATCTGGCGGGAAAGTACACAACCGTGAAGATATAAAAGCTTTTCTCAAAAAGCTGAAATCAAAAAAAAAGTATGCCAAAGCTACCCATAATACTTGGGCGGTACGAATCAGTCACGAGGGAAAAATTTTTGAGACCAAAAACGATGATGGCGAAACAGGGGCGGGCAATACGATTCTACGAGTACTCAAAGGTCAAAATATCACCAACACCATTGTGGTGGTGACTCGATGGTTTGGTGGCATTAAACTTCAAGGCGATCGGTTTAAGCACGTTCAAGATGCGACTAAGTATTTTTTAGAGCAGATATAAAGACCTCATATCTTTCCCCTTACAAGAATTAAAAGACAAAATTTTAATTACAACCTTCTAAAAGAGCTTTTCCTTCTCCTCCAAACTTGGTAGCAACAATATCAATAATCATTCCATAAACGACACCAGCAATAATTGTTGCCCAAAATATCGTCATCATAGTTTCTGGATGAGGGTTTCCAATTAATCCACCAAACGCCATACTAAGTGAAACTACCGCTCCAAAAACGGCTCCACGAAGAAACGGGAAGCATCTAAATTTAAAAATTGGGTGAAAAGTCATAAATCCCGCAAGTCCAACCACAAGACCCAAAACTATTCTGTTTATTACGATTGTCCAAAATAAAGGATTTTTCAAATCCCAAATTTCCGGCATTTCTTTGGCAACAAATGAAATACACAGAAGTCCCGCTCCAAGCCCTAAAATTTCGGCAATAGCGATTCTTTTTACAATTGGTAATGAAAATGTTTGTTTTGTACTCATTTTTTTACGATATGATTAAAATTCTAACATTCAAAAGGCTAATAACTTATTCACTTTTCGTCAAATATAAAAAAAGCTTAGTGTTGACATCGACCTACTTTCCCAGGGCTAACCCCAAGTATCATCGGCGCTGGGGAACTTAACTGCTGAGTTCGGAATGGAATCAGGTGTACCCTCCCCGCTATAGATATCAACACTAAGCCTTCTTTGCGTTTATTTAATTTTCTAAACGCTTACTAACTTGTGTTTACATTGTTCGTTTCCAAATTCTTAATATCTTTATTTAATAAATTTTATCGTTTTCGTATCCTTAAATTTACTCTCCGAGAAGAAAAACAAGTTTTGCTTTCGAAAAAGAAGTAAAAGAAATTCTTAAAATTCGTTCGACCTATTAGTATGGATCAGCTGCACCTATTACTAGGCTTCCACTTTCCACCTATCAACCTTGTAGTCTCCAAGGGGTCTTATGCACTTAAAGTGCGGGAAATCTTATCTTAGAAGGGGCTTCGTGCTTAGATGCTTTCAGCTCTTATCCCGTCCGAATATAGCTACTGGGCAATGCCGTTGACACGACAACCCATACACCAGTGATTCGTCCACTCCGGTCCTCTCGTACTAGGAGCAG
>CAYXXA010000035.1:0-8712 GCA_964468965.1 uncultured Candidatus Peribacteria bacterium | reverse complement strand
GCAGAAACCGGTCATCTTGTGCTCTCAACACTTCACACCAGTAGTGCAGGCGAAACTATAAATCGTATTATTGATGCCTTTCCGACTGGACAACAGACTCAAATTCGAGCACAACTCGCCATGACATTAAAAATGGTTATCGCTCAAAAATTACTACCAACCCCGGATGGGAATGGTCGAGTACTGGCTTATGAAACTATGATTACGACTTATGCCATTAAAAATCATATTCGAAAAGGCTCAACCTATCAAATTCCAAACTCCATGCAAACCGATAATTCTGGTCAAATGATTCTTTTTGATGAATCTCTTGCAAAACTGGTTATGGATAAAAAAATAACCCTTGAAACCGCTTTTATCAATGCCATTTCAGAAGATCAAATTCAGCAAACACTTGAACTACACGGCTATAATCTTAGTGACACCAACCCAGAAATCGCCAACCAAAGAACATAAAGAGTTCCCATATTGACCGTTATTGAGTATGCTGTGGTCAAATGAATCACGAACGCATCACTTCCGCGCAAAATCCACTTATAAAAAAAATAGCGAAACTAAGCCGGTCAGCTTCTTTTCGAAAAAAAGAAAATCTAGTTGTTTTGGATGGTATTCATCTGGTTCAAGAGGTCATTAAAACCAAAAACGAATGCAATATTGAACAAGTTTTTTATTCAAAAAAGGGGGGACGAAATCATGAAATAAAGAAGTTAATGCCCTTTATTTCTGATAAAAAATGGATTCAGATTCCAGATAATCTCTTGATGAAAATAGCTCCAACCAAGTCCCCTTCTGGTATTTTAACACTCTATACAAAACCTAAGGTTCAAGTACTTTCGGACGAAAATTTCATCATCCTCCTTGATCATATTGCCGACCCTGGAAATATGGGAACAATTATTCGAACAGGGGTTTCTATGGGGGTTGAGGCTTTTTTCTGCTCGCCTGACTGCGTTGATATTTGGGGACCTAAGGTTCTCAGAGCTGCACAAGGAGCACACCTGTATACGAAAATATTTGAAAGATTTAACCTCAAAAATATAAAATCTCATTTTGATGGGAAAATACTGGGAACCTTTCTTGATGCTAAGGCTACTAGTTTATTTAAAACGGATCTAACCGGAAAAATCGGACTCTGTTTTGGTAATGAAGGTGCTGGTATATCCGATGTCTTCGAACAATATGGGGATCAAAAAATATATATTCCCATGAAAAATAATTTCGAAAGTCTCAATGTCGCTATTGCTGCTGCGATCTGTTGCGCTGAAAAAAGGAGGCAAGAGGGTTAGAACTACAGGAGTCTCGTCATAAACTAAAAAAACTCACTTCCAAGGAAATAAGTTCTTTATGGCGGATTTATCAAATTGGCATTCAATTTATATATGACCGCTACTAGTATCTAATGTACTGGCGGAGAGATAGGGATTACTCTATTTTAACTTTGAGTTTCATCTTCTGTGACGTCGTCACACGAAAAGTAAATGCCTCACTTCGTGAGTCGCTTCCTTTTCTTAGTTCCTCGTATCGAACCCACTCTTCGAGTACGGGCTCTCATCACTCCCAAACTATTTTAAAAAATCAGACAAAAGTCTGATTGTTTAAAATGGCGGAGAGATAGGGATTCGAACCCTAGGTGACATTGCTGCCACGACGGTTTTCAAGACCGTAGCTTTCGACCACTCAGCCATCTCTCCGATGTTGTTTGTGGTTGCCCTTCTGTAAGAGCCGATAGATTCTGTCTATATTTCAAAAAAACTCAAGAAAATTCTTATGAATTACTCTACTTTTCCGAAATTCAACCTTTCTCCTATGAGATTTCTTAAATAAAGAAAGGGGAGATATATTGTTTTGTAGTTTCTATGAGTATCATGATTCCTTATTTAACTTAACTAAAAAAACACAAAAAACAACATCTACCTTGCCAACAAAACGTTTTTTAATAGCATGGACTTGTCTTTTTTATTGGACTAACCCCCATGCTGTCTATCCTGCGTAGTCTCGTTATATCTAACCTTAAAGTTGAAAAACGAACTCTTCTTTTCAACCCTAAAGCACCCTTACGCTATTATTGTTTAAAGTGATTATCATCACTTTTTTTAATTTTTAATAAAAAAACTATGTGTGGAATTATCGGAATTGCAAAACAACAAGAAGAAGCCAGCCTAGAAATCTATGATGGACTTCTCATGCTCCAACACAGAGGTCAAGATGCCGCTGGAATGGTAACCTACGACGGAGAACATTTCCACGAACGAAAGGATAATGGACTCGTCAAGGATGTTTTCCATACCCGACACATGAAAGATCTAAAAGGGAAAGTAGCACTAGGACATGTTCGATACCCAACTGCAGGAAGTCTCAATGCTAAAGAAGCTCAACCTTTTTTTGTTAACGCTCCCTTTGGAATATATCTTATACACAATGGAAATCTTACTAATACCGAACAGCTCCGTACAAAAATACAACAAAAATATCATCGACATCTGAGAACCAGTTCTGACTCAGAAGTTTTACTCAATGTTTTTGCCGATAAAATCTATCAGGTTCGAAAGTATGATACCCAAAAATGTCCTATTGACTCTGTTTTTGAAGCAACAAAACTAACCATGAATGACGTTACTGGTGCTTATTCGGTAATTACAATCATTGATGAAATTGGGCTTTTTGCTTTTCGAGATAGAGCTGGTATTCGCCCACTCATCCTCGGAAAAAAATCAACACCACTTGGAAATGAATGGATTTTAGCTTCTGAAGATGTTGCCATAAAAGCCCTTGGATATGAAGTTGTCCGTGATATAAAACCCGGGGAAGCGATTCTCATAAAACCAGATGGGGAAATGATTTCAAAAATCTGTGTACCAGGTGAATTACATCCTTGTATTTTTGAATACGTGTACTTAGCTCGACCAGATTCAATGCTTGATGAAATATCTGTTTATAAAACTCAACTTCGAATGGGAGCAAAGCTCTCAGAACAAATAAAAGCGGCGAATTTGGATATTGATTCAGTTGTCCCTGTTCCTGACTCCAGCCGTCCTGTCGCTCTTGAAATCGCACAAACACTTGGGATTAAATACCGAGAGGGATTAATTAAAAATCGATATGTCGGACGAACCTTTATTATGCCTGGACAACTCGAACGAAAAAAATCTATCCGACAGAAACTCAATCCCATTGAACTCGAATTTCGAGACCGAAATATTTTGTTAGTTGATGATTCAATTGTGCGAGGAAACACAATGAAGAAAATTGTTCAGATGTGCCGAAGTGTAGGAGCTAAGAATATCTACGTTGCCGTTGGGGCGCCACCTGTCGAAAATATCTGTATGTATGGTGTTGATATGCCGACTAAACGTGAACTTATTGCTCACGGACTTAGCACTGATGAGATTAAAAAAATACTCAATATTGATGAACTTTTTTACCAAACTAAGGAAAATCTTATTGCCACCGCCAAAGCGGGAAATCCTAATATTGATAAATTTTGTACTGGATGTTTTGGGGGTGAATATGTCACCAAAGAGGTAACGCCTGAATTTATAGAAAATATAGAATCTCATGGACGAGGTGCCGAAAAAACAGAGGAATTACCACTCCTTGATATCTAATCTAAAACACATGAATTTCCTTGAATTTCTTCGACCACTAAAACAAAACAAATGGCTCTTTAGTCTTCTCTTTTTAATCTTTTCGTGGCTTAGTTATTGGGGTATCCAGCAAATCCCAAGTATGCAGAAAATAACTATTTATTTTACGATTAAACCGCTACAAACTGAGAATGATAAATTTATAAATCTCGACCCTCTTGAAAGTAGTATGAAGGTCGCGGAAATGATTGCAGGATGGGCAAAAAACCCAGCCTTCCGAAATAAGATTCTTGATAACGCGGGGATTCAAATTTCAAACTTCAAACGGAAAATAGCCGCTCAAAAGCAAAATCGAACCAATGTCTTTTGGACGATAAAACTCTATGGGGATGAACAAGCTCATGCGGAAAAACTAATAGCTGCAACTCTTCAGACTTTTCAATCAAATTTTGATGATTTTAATGCCAAAAACAGCTTTCCTTTCGGGATAACTCAGCCATCAACTGCGATAATCAATCAAAATATCCCACTTTTTTGGAAAATACTAGCCGCCCTTTTTCTTGGAAAAGTTTTAGCCCTCTTTACCCTTTATGGATGGAAAAGTTTAAGCGGAAAGGTGAATTTCCCTACACAAGTGCGGACACTTTTCCCAAGACAAAATCCTCTGAAAATCACGCAAAAAATTGGAAAACATGACGCAAAGCTATTAGAACAATTTATTTTAACGTTTGATTCACCGCGACTCATCAGTACTTTTGCAAAAGCAGACAAACACTTTGCTCTTTCAAACGCTCAAGATATCGACCTTAGCACAGAAACTCCCATTTTATTAGTAAAATTGGGCGCTACAAATATTAACGAACTAGAAAACCTCAAGGCTATCTTTGGTGAAGAGGTTGGAATTGTAATTTTTGAAAAATAATATATTAAAAATATGACTCAACTCAACTATGCTTCCGCAGGTGTCGATATTAAAGCTGGAGATGCCGCTTCAAAATTCGCCTATCAAAATGCCAAAACAACATTCAATGTTCGAAAGGGAAAAATTGGAACACCCGTCGAGCTCGATGGCGGCTTCTCCGGTGTTCTCGACTTTGGAGACTTTTATGTCATTCAAAATGATGATGGCACTGGCTCAAAATCCGAAATCGCAGAGGCTATCGGACAATATGATACTATTGGACAAGATCTCTGTTGTACCGTTGCTGACGATGCCATCTGTGTCGGAGCCGAAGTCGTTAGTATAACAAATACCTTTGACGTTCCGAATGTTGATCCCGATGTATTAAATAAAATGTCCACAGGACTCGCAAAAGCCTGTATCGAGCAAAAAATAATCATGCCTGGTGGTGAAATCGCCGAAGTTCCTGATGCCGCAACTAAAATAATTTGGAATGCTACTGCTGTCGGTGTTGTCAAAAAAGATAAATTCATAACCGGACAAAACATAAAATCTGGGCAGAAAATAATTGGATTAAAAGATCCTGTTATTCGTTCGAATGGAACAACACTTGCCCGAAAAATATGTGAACAAAAATTTGGTTCACAATGGTTTAATCAAGAATGGAAAAATGGACAGACTTGGGGTGAAGTTCTTCTTACTCCTTGTAAGATTTTCCATCGATTACTTCTAGAAACTATTGTTGGCGATTTTGAAGGTAATCGAAAATTCCACATCTATGGAATATCACATATCACGGGTGGAGGAATCCCTGGCAACGTTCCACGAATCCTTCCTGACGGAATGGGGGCTAATTTTGACAATCTTCATAAGCCCCATGAAGCCGTCCAAGATTTACAAAGAATAGGAAATATTGATGAGGCTGAATGCTATCGAACATGGCATTGTGGAACGGCAATGATGCTTTTCGTCAACGACAAAGATACACGAAAAATTTGCGAAATTCTCAATAAAGTTGATAATGAAGTCGAAGCACAAGTTGTCGGTGAAGTTACCGATACGGGAAAAATAGAACTTGTTTCAAAATTCTCAGGCAATAAAATTGAATTTTAAACTAAAGAAAATCCGTAATGGTTAATTGCTACTTGTTCTCTATTAATTACATCAACACTTAATCCTCAAAAGCACCATGATTATCCAATTTCACAAAAATGATATTACTTTCTTTGATGAAGACAAAGCCTATTTTGAAAAACGAATTTCAGGGTTGGTTAAATTTTTAGGCAACGAAGCTGGAGATGAAGATTCTGTCATAGCGGAGATTTATATAGAAAAAGACAAACATCATTCCGGTGATAAATTTCACGCAAAAGCCAATGTAAGGGCACCTCATGATGGAAGTTTTCATGCTGAAGCCGATAGTACAGACATAAAATCTCTAGCGGATAAAATCCGTGATACACTAGAAGTTCAAATGAAAAAATTTCACGACAAAAAGAAATTTCATATTAAAAAGAACGTCTAAGTCCCAAGACCGCTAAAATAAACCGATAACTAAATTTCAATATTTTTTGGAAGAAACTCCGCGTTTCGGACAAACATCATTAAAGAAACAAGTGGTACAGTCTGGTTTTCGTGCTTTGCATGTATCTCGTCCAAACTGAACCAACATATGCGCTAAGTTCCCCCACTGATCTTGTGGTAATTTCTTCATGAGATCTCGTTCAATAGAAACAGGGGTTTTCTTTTTTGTAAGTCCAACTCGTTGAGTAATCCGGCCTACATGGGTGTCCACGACGAATCCTTCATTTTTACCAAATAAATTCCAGAGCACTACATTCGCTGTTTTCCGTCCTACTCCGCTTAATTTTACTAAATCTTTCATCGTATCGGGAACTTTACCGTCATAATCAAGTAAAAGCTGTCCCGCACACTTTCTTATATGTTTTGCTTTATTTCGATAAAATCCCGTGCTTTTGATTATCTGTTCAAGTTCCTCAACGGGTTTCGCCACGTAGGCTTCTAAATCTGGAAAAGTTTCAAACAGTTTTGGAGTTACCATATTTACACGTTTATCAGTACATTGAGCCGATAGAATAACCGCAAAAAGCAATGTCCACGGACGGTCTTTTTCCCAATACAGATGACAGATTTCATGTTTATAATGTTCAGAAAGACGCTGAACAAAAATGTCAGGTGAAATGGATTTCTTCATTATGTTGGAATTAAGGACACACTGATAAATTCATAAAAAGTGTATACAGTATAGGGTTGTCTAGTAAATAACTCAAATACCCAAAAATCTTTCGCTCATTCCCAAAGCTAACGTTATAATGAAGATCGAAATGAAAAAATATCTCTGCCTTTTGATTCTCCTTCCCTCTATTACCTTTGCAAGTATTGGAAGTGACCTCAATAAACTTTTTAATTCTTTTTTTGGAAGTGGACAAGAACCTGTTGACGATACCCCAATAGAGAAAAATTCAAACAACGACTTAACGGTTCCTAAAATAGAAAAACCCAAAATCCCAACCGAAGATGAACTTCAAAAAATACAAGAACTGATTTTTTTAGAAGAAAGTACACTTGAGGATTTTAATAATCAGATAGAAGAACAGGAAAGCCAACTTTGGTCTCTTAGCAATCGGAAGAAAGCGATCCAAACACAGTTACAGCAACTCGATATGCAGATAAACCTTAATGATCGAAAACTTAAAAAATATAAAGCTTCGGTTAGAAAATGGGAAAAGATCTTAGAAAAAATAACTCGTCATAAATCTGATATCAAAGCAGAATTACGAATCCGTGAAGAAGAGTATCAACGTCTTATGAGTCGTTCTTTTATTCGAGATCAACAGTTTAAAACGAATGATGACATATCGCTTGTTAAATGGCTTTTTTCACAAAAAACCGTTGCCCAAATACTAGAGGAAAAACAAATACAACGCTATAAGCAAAACCAATTAAAACAAAATCTTCAAGCACTTAACCGCTTAAAAAAAGAACTTGAAGCCGAAGAAAAACAATCAGCTACCTTATTCGGAACACTCTCAAGCCTTCGACAAAAAATTGCACGAGAAAAACTTAATCTTCAAACTTTTGCCTCTGGACGTGCCAATCTGCTTGATAAACTTGCAAAATCAGAAGTAGATTTACAACAAGAGATCAGAAACTACCGACGACAAAAAAACGAATCGGCCGTCTATCTACAAAATCTCCACCTAACACTCGATAAGACACGTGAAAAATTACGGCAACAAAATGAAGATCCCGAGGCTTTTGCACGAGAAATTGAAAAACAGAAAAAAGATGGTTATTCCTTTTTTCAGTGGCCATTCACAAAAGAACACAAGATTCGTGTAACCGCTTACTTTCATGATCCCGAGTACAAAAAAACCATGGGACGCGACCATGATGGGCTTGATCTTTTTTCTCCACAAGGGAGTGATCTCCTTGCCCCAGCCGATGGGATTGTCAAAAAAATAGGACTCAATAACTACGGATACTCTTATCTTATATTAGAACATAAAAATGGACTTTATACTGTATACGGACATCTTTCGGACATACTCGTAAATAAAGGGCAGAAGGTAAAACAGGGTGACCTCATCGGAAAAACTGGTGGAACACCTGGTACAAAGGGGGCTGGATATTTTACTACAGGTCCACATCTACATCTAGAAGTTTTCCGTGATGGACGATACCTCAATCCTCTGCACTATTTTCCCAAAATAAAACCATAACTCACTATGGCTAATGAACATTATTTTTTTGACAAATATCAAAACCCCCCTATATTCCTTTGGCATTAGCAAAATTGCTAGTTATTAATTGATAATTGTATCTTAAAAATGGCACGACCTAGTAGAAAAAAACGAGCATTCTTCGCCCTTTACTGTGCTGAATGTCACAAAAAAGACGGTAAACGACGAGAAAACTATAAGATTATGTTGAACCCAACCAATACAAATCCAAAAGAATTTGAAGTAAATAAATACTGTAATACTTGTCGAAAACATCACCCACACAAGGCAAAACAAATTTCACGATCACAAAACAAGTAATACCTTTGATTAGTTATGAAGATTTAAAGAATAGGTTCTCAAGTATTTGAGAATCTTTTTTTTGAATTAAGTAGTTCAATTTTTAAAATAGTGGGCTTTAATAACTCATTCTTTTTACACCTCAAAGAATGTGAATTTAGGTTTAATTATCGTAACCAAAATA
>CAYXXA010000034.1:0-8992 GCA_964468965.1 uncultured Candidatus Peribacteria bacterium | reverse complement strand
AAAATTGTTCGATTAACTGAGATTTCGTATATTTATAAACTTTACATAAATTGACACTTATTTAAAAAAGTATTAAGCTGACATAAATGCTTACCATCATTTTAACGGTTGCAGTTTTACATATTTTAGCGGTTATGAGCCCTGGACCAGATTTTATTATGGTTGTGAAGAATGCAATTTCATCTTCTCGAAAATCAGGTATTTTTACAGCCTTGGGTATTACCATCGCCCTTCTTATTCACATTGGGTATAGTGCCTTAGGGATAGGTATTTTGGTTTCGCAATCCATTATTACATTCAGTATTATCAAACTATTAGGTGCTTTATACCTTTTATATTTGGGATGGAAAGTCTGGTCAGGTAAGACGACTCATGCTGAAGTAAAAAAACAGCATCAGCACTATATTTCTAATGGTAAGTCTTTTCAGATGGGATTTGTTTGTAATATTTTAAACCCCAAGGCCGCACTCTATTTTGTGAGTTTATTTGCCCTTGTTTTACCGTCTCACTTAAACTGGTCACTTTTGATCGTGGTTAGTGCCGAAATTTTAGCCATTACATTCCTATGGTTTAGCATTGTTGCCCTTTTCTTTTCAATGCCCAAAGTACAACATAAATTTCATCAATTCGAAAAAGTGTTTCAAAAGTTTTTTGGGGGAATGCTTATTTTGTTGGGACTGAGAGTATTAACAAGCACACAAAAATAAGCATGTACCAAAACGATGATTTATTTCTACAAATACAATCCTGAAACAGATTTTCGATCTACCACGTTTTTGGCGACTTCAGCTAGTAGTGGAATAGTGGAAATGACCTTATAGTTTTTGGGTGGATTTTCGACAGGAAGAGAGTCTGTACAGACAATTTCTTTGAAACTCGCTTCTGTTAATCGATCACGTGCTGGTCCGGAAAATATAGGATGTGTCGCACAAAGATAGACGTCCTTATTCGCACCTTGTGCGATTAGGGCTTTCTTTGCCCCACAGACAGAACCAGCGGTGTCGATCATATCATCAATAATAATTGGAGTTTTCCCTTCTACATTCCCAATAACGTGAGTAATTTCTGAAACATTATGATCCGGGCGTTGTTTGTGCATGATAACTAGCGGGACATCGAGGTCATTGGCAAATTTCTTCGCCATTTTTGCACCTCCTGCATCGGGAGAAACAATGATACCATCTTTTATTTTCTTAGATTTTAAATAATCAACAAAAAGTTTTCGCGGATTGAGGTTATCTGTCGGACAATCAAAAAAACCCTGAATTTGGTCGGCATGAAAGTGAAGCGTAATAATATGGTCAGCCCCTGACTTGACCAAAAGATTAGCAAAAAGTTTAGCTGAAATACCTTCTCGTGGAGCGTGAATTTTGTCCTGACGAGAGTAGGGGAAGTATGGCATAATAACATGTATTTTTTCAGAAAAACTTTTTTTTGCCGCATCAATCATAAGAAAAAGCTCGATAAGATCATCATTCATGTGCCCCGTTCGTCCGGTTTGAACAATAAAGATCTCTTTTCCCCGAAAACTTTCATCAAAACGAACGTACTTTTCCCCACAAGCAAAGGTTTCTCGTTTCATGGCGGCTAATTTCGTACCACACTGTGCAGCAAGTTTTTGTGCAAATTCCTCACAACTCGATCCCGAAAATATTTTAAAATTCATCATCGATATTATTCCACTTTCAACTAAAGAAGTAAATAAAAAAAGAAATCTCAAGAGGTATATGAAAATCTATCTTTCGAAAGTATTTAATTGATATCCATTGTCTATTCTGTTAGTAATAAAGACGCTAATGAATGATACTTTCAAACAATTCAATAAAAATTTAGAATCATGGTTTGTCGCCAACCAACGAGATTTTCCATGGAGAAAAACCACTGAGCCTTATGCTATTTGGGTTGCCGAAATCATGTCTCACCAAACACAGATTGATCGTGTTGCTCAAAAGTTTTGGCCTCAGTTTATGAAAAAATTCCCAACCATTGAAACACTGTCGAATGCTTCGTGGGAGGATGTTTTTCCCGTTTGGGATGGATTGGGATACTACCGTCGAGGGAGAAATATACTAAAAACATCCAAAATTATTGTCGAAAAATATAGTGGTGTTTTCCCCGCGATTCCTAGCCAGTTAGAGACGTTTCCCGGAATAGGGCGATACACTGCTGCTGCTATTTGTGCCTTCGCTTTTGATCAAAAAATACCAGCCGTAGATACCAATGTTTCAAAAGTAATTTCAATTCTATGGCCCAAGACAGATGTTTACCAAACCGCTCAACGTCTTGTTGAGAGTTCTCATTCTGGACGAATATGGAATTCAGCCATGATGGATCTTGCTAGCGCATTACGACAGGGGATCCCCATTGATGGAGGTCTTGGTGAAAAATTTTTTCCGAAAGAAACGTGTGAAAAGTTTTTAGCAAAACGGAAAAAAACAGCAAAGAAGCTAAACAAATCTAAAAAGTTTCAGATAGATGTCGGAATAGCCTGTATCTGGCAGAATGGAAAGTATCTCGTTCAGACTCGCCCCGAGGGGAAAAGTTTTGTTGGGTTTTGGGAATTTCCTGGAGGAAAGCGTGAGAAAGGAGAGAGTTTTCGTGACTGTGTTAAACGAGAGATCATGGAAGAAATTGGGGTAAAGGTTTCCGTTCGTCCACACTTTTATGAAGAGGTCTGTCAGTTCAAAAATGTTAATCTTCACCTACGATTTCATCGTGCACAAATACAAGAGGGAATACCAGAACCAATGGAAAAACAAAAAATTAAATGGATAAAACCTGCCGACTTTTTTAAGGAAAAATTTCTTCCTACAAATCATAATGCGCTTAGAAAATTACAGAAAATGCGAGTTTAACATTTGAGTTTCCTTCTTCTATTCATTAAACTTATAACCAATGATTGATACTAATAAAATTTACGGAATCCAAGAAAAGCTACGTTCTCTTTTTCCGATTACGCCACTCCAAAGATCAGCTTATCTAAGTGATAAGTATCAGGCTAATGTTTACCTTAAACGGGAAGATTTGACGCCTGTGAGGAGTTATAAAATTCGAGGGGCTTTTAACTTTATTTCACAGTTAAGTTCGGCAGAACGAAGTCAAGAAATGGTCTGTGCTTCTGCTGGAAATCACGCCCAAGGATTTGCCTTCTCTTGTGCTTATTTTAAAACAAAAGGAACGGTTTTTATGCCGGTCACAACCCCTCAACAAAAAATCACCAAGACCAAGACTGCTGGAAAGTCTTTTGTGGATATTCGACTCATTGGAGACACTTTTGACGATGCTTCAGTGGCGGCTCAGGATTTTTGTAAGTCCCAAAAATCAATCTTTGTACCGCCATTTGATCACCTTAAAATTATTGAAGGGCAAGCCACTATTGCGACAGAAATACTTGATCAAATGGACGGGAAATCGATTGATAAATGCTTTATCCCCGTTGGTGGTGGAGGACTCTCAGCGGGACTCTCTGAGGTCTTAAAAACACTTTCTCCTAGTACAGAAATTCATTGTGCCGAACCAGAAGGTGCCCCTAGTTTAGAGCAGAGTCTGAAGGTCGGAAAAGTGGTTGAACTAGAAACAATTGACAGTTTCGTTGATGGTGCGGCGGTTAAAAAAATTGGTATCCATAACTTTGAAATCCTAAAACAAAATATTAAAAACCCGATTACCCTTGTTCCTGAAGATCGACTTTGCCAAACCATGATGGACTTTCTTTTTCACGAAGGGATTGTTCTTGAACCAGCTGGTGGGCTATCAATTGACGCACTCAAGGATTTCAAGTCAAAAATTAAAGGGCAAAATATTGTGTGTGTACTTAGTGGTGGAAATTTTGATTTTGAGAGACTTCCCGATGTAAAGGAACGATCAATGAAATACGCAGGACTGAAAAAATATATTATTTTACGACTTCCACAACGACCAAAAGCCCTGCGAGAATTCTTGGATCTACTTGGTCCCAATGATGATATTGCTCGGTTTGAGTACCTAAAAAAATCTGCTAAAAATTTTGGATCTGTTCTCTTGGGAATCGAAACCGATAATAAGAAAAATTTCGGTATTCTTTTTGATAAAATGGAGCGTGCTGGTTTTGA
This sequence comes from uncultured Candidatus Peribacteria bacterium, assembly GCA_964468965.1. GTDB lineage: Bacteria > Patescibacteriota > Gracilibacteria > UBA4473 > UBA4473 > JALWQU01. The sequence continues at coordinate 4,901 of CAYXXA010000034.1, read as the reverse complement.
GTTTGAAGATGTTACTCAAAATGAAGTTTTCGCTGATTTTATTATCTAATTTTTATTATCACAAAAATTAATTTGTGCTATATTCCCCCTGAGCTTTTAAATATTAAAAAAATGTTAAACCAACTACAATCCCTTATTGATAAGGCCATTAACCACCTTAAATCTGAATTTTCAGCTCTTCAAATTGGACGGGCGAATGTTTCCCTTGTGGATGAAATTGAAGTCGATAGTTATGGTTCAAAAATGCCACTAAAACAAGTGGCTAATATTGCTTGTCCAGATGCGAAAACGATTAAAATTGAACCATGGGACAAAAGTCTTGTCAAAGAAATAGAAAAAGCCATTGCCGAAGCTAATATTGGTATCAATCCACAAAACATGGGGGAATCTATTTTTCTGCCCATTCCTCCGATGACAGAAGAACGACGAAAGGACATGGTTAAATTGGTACACGAGCTTACCGAAAAGGCGAAAATCTCTGTCCGAAATGCTCGACAAGAAATGATGAAAATGGCAAGGATACAAGAGGAAGAAAAGGAAATTTCAGAAGATCAGTTAAAAGACCTTGAAGCAGACATTCAGCATAACGTAGATGAAGCCAATAAAGCTATTGACGCACTTTCTAAAAACAAAGAAACGGAAATCTTGACGGTATAACCACGAAAAAACAAATAAAATATTGCCCTTTTATATTTATTTCCTATAAAGTAAAGATAATGAAAATAGAATTTTTAGAAAAAATCGTCGGCAAAATACAGCATGAAATCCATTGCCCAAAGTGCAAGAATGTCTTTGCTAAGGGGAACTTGGAAATTTGCTCAATTACTAATAAGCAGATTGAGTTTAGCTCCTTTTGCCATATTTGTGGTATTTCTTCTCAGATTGTAGCGGACCTAAATATACAGGATTCCAAGAAACCATTAACCTCAAATCAAGTGGCGGAGCAACCTACAAAACACCCAGTAACACCAACACGTCCAGCCTTCCTAAATCCTGATCAAGTACAGCAAATAACACAAAGTCTAGCCACTTTTAAGGGGAGAGACGTTAAAGAACTTTTCCAATAATGTCTCTAAGTTTTACCAAAACGCTTGCCATTGGACTCATTGTTCCGTTGCTTTTTATGGGATGTTCAGATGCCCCATTTCAAGACACCCTAAAACAGACTCAGAAAACTTCCGATAGTATCAATCAAAGTATTCAGAAAACCTACAAAGCTACTCAAGATCAGATTGATAAAACTCAATCGGCTGTTTCACAGGCAAAGACCGATATTGAAAATCAAATAAAGTCCACGGGAAAGTCTATCGCTGATACAAAAAAAGAAATTACTGAAAAAATAGATCGTACGCAAGCCGCTATTTTGGAGAAAAAAAAAGAAGTGGAAGCCGAAGCGAAGGAGCTTCAGGACCTTGTAATTGAATCTAAAAAACAACTCGAAAATAAAGTAGGAGAGGCTCAACAAAAAGCGCAAGAAATCCAACAGAAAATAGAAGATACGCAAAAAGCTTATGAGGACGCAAAAGCAGCACTCGAGGTTTTAAATAAAAGGGCTCGAGAACTAAAAGGAAGTCTAGAGTTTCCCAATAACCTATAATATCAAATGCAAAAATTTAAGATTTTAACCCGAAAGCTCGTTTTAGATAATCCTTACTGTCCTATTGAGGAACAACAAGTTCAACTCCCTGATGGGAGTGAAACTACCTGGTGGGTTAATCGTGTTGCTGATGCGGTTATTATTATTCCTGTTTGTGAAGATAGACAGATCTTGTACCAAAAAAACTACAAACACGGAAGTGGTGCGTTTATTTACGAGTTTCCTGCAGGGATGGTCGATGAAGGGGAGCTTCCCGAAGAAAGCGTTAAACGAGAACTACTGGAAGAGACGGGGTTTCAGGCACAAGACATTGTAAAAATAGGAGAAAACTTTAGCAATCCCACTGGAGCATCAATGAAATATCACTACTTTCTGGCTCTTTCGTGTAAAAAAGTAGCCGAACCCACCCTCGAACCCGCAGAACAAATCGAGACATTCTTTGCTAAAAACTTCGATCAACTTTCAGAAAAATTATGCCAGACCCCTTTAACCTCATCCGCCACCATTGGGGCTTTACAGTATGTTTCCAATTATTACAAAACGCAAGAATATTAGTGGTCACGAAAAAAAGCACTGCTCATTACTTCAGGTTCAAGTTCCACTCCGTGCCAAAGCTTAAATTGTTCAAGTGCCTGAAAAACAAGCATTTTGTCTCCCGTTATGGTAACCGCTCCAACCGCCTCTGCATCGGATAAAAACTTTGTTTCCAATGGCTCATAAACCACATCAAAGACAATATTAGAGACGTGAAAGAATTTCTCTGGGAGTGGCGATTGCCAAGATTTTAATCCAACCGAAGTGGTATTGATAATGATATCAAAATCCTGTCCGGAAAAGTTGGCTAAACTTTCGATATGAGTCACTTCAAAATAGTCAGCGAGGCTTCGTGCCTTTTCACTTGTTCTGTTCCACAAAGAGACCTTTGCTTCCGCTGTTTGCATGGCAAAAATAACCGCTCGACTTGCCCCACCAGCCCCTAGTATCAAAACTTTTTTTCCTTTCAGTGAAGGACACTCCGTTTCTATGGCTTTCAATGCCCCAAAACAGTCCGTATTAGTCCCAATAACTAATCCATCCTTTCGATATAAGGTATTTACCGCTCCAATCATTTTGGCCGCTGGTGCCAACTGGTCAATATATGGGATAATAGCTTCCTTATGAGGAATCGTCACCGCCACCCCTTCATAGTCTGGAAACTGGTTTTTCATCCAGCTAGCAAGATCACTTGGTTGAACTTCCACGGCCTCGAAAGTCGCATCAATTTCTAGGTCAATAAAACCCGCTTCATGAAGCTGAGGCGACTTTGAATGTTTAATGGGCGATCCAATAACGGCAAATTTTTTCATAGGCAAAGTTTAATATTTCTATACAATCTGTCCATAAACAATATCTGAAAATGAAATACACCACACTGACCAACACCGATGAAAAAGTTTCAAAGATCTGTCTCGGAACAATGATGTGGGGAGATCAGGTTGATGAAGCAGAAGCCTCTAAACAAATGTATTTAGCTTTAGAGGAAGGGGTTAACTTTTGGGATACCGCTGAAATGTATACCATTCCGGCTAAAGCGGAAACTTATGGGAAGACGGAGCTTTTTATTGGAAACTTTTTCAAAAAGCATGCTTCTGTTCGAAAAAAAATTATCTTAGCTTCAAAGTTTGTAGCACGAGGCGTTCGACAAATGAACTATATTCGAAATGGCGAACATTTTGCCAATGAAGAGAATATTCGTGAAGCATTTCAATGTTCTTGTAAACGGCTTAATACCGACTATATAGATTTATACCAAATGCACTGGCCAGATCGAGTAGTCAATATTTTTGGACAACGAAACTACCAACACCAACCTCAAAGAGATGGGATATCGATCGAAGAATCTGCCACCGTTCTAAAAAAAATGGTTGAAGAGGGAAAGATTCGGTATGTAGGGGTTTCAAATGAAACCCCTTGGGGAATGATGAAATGGCTCGATATCGCGAAAAAAATAAACCTACCACTAGTAACTATTCAAAATCCTTATTCTCTTCTTAACCGATTATTTGAAATTGGAAGTAGTGAGATTTCCCTTCGAGAAAACCTAGGACTTTTAGCCTATTCTCCACTTGCCATGGGAACGCTGAGTGGTAAATATCTAAAACAAACTCCAAAGGGATCTCGTCGAGATTGTTTTCCTGAATATGCAGGTCGATTTGCAGGGGAAAGTTCTACGGAAGCCACCGCGAAATACATAGCTATTGCAAAAAAATACAATCTTAATCCGTCACAAATGGCACTCGCCTTTGTCAGGCAACAGCCTTTCGTAACCTCAACCATTATTGGTGCAACAACCTGTACACAACTACAAGAAAATATCGACTCGGTTAATCTAAGACTTTCCAAAGAAATTCTCGTTGACATAGAGAAGGTTTATCAACGATATCCAGATCCGTGTGCGTAAAAACCAGTTTTTTAAAAGCTCCATATCGAAATTAATCTACAAAAAAACCACTCATAGAGTGGTTTTTTGAGAGTATTTAAACTCGCTCACATCTCGGACGCGTTGACCAAAAGGGATTTACATGTTTCAGAAATCAGTTGTTTATGAAACAAACTGAAACACTTCTTAGCTGGTTGGGCCAGTCAGCCCTTTAAACCGTTGCTTTACCTTGAGCCTCTGGAAGAGGCGATAATCCATCCGCACATTCCCGTACGGATACCTTGTTACGACTTAAGCCCAGTCATTGGTTTTGCCTTAGGCCACAATTGTTTTGCAGACTTCGAGCACTCCCAACTCCCATGCCTTGACGGGCGGTGAGTACAAGACCCAGGAACATATTCAACGTGCCATGACTGATACACGTTTACTAGCGATTCCAACTTCATGAGGTCGAGTTGCAGACCTCAATCCGAACTGAGGATACTTTTAGGGATTTGCTCCAGCTTACGCTATTGCGCCCCTCTGTAGTACCCATTGTAGCGTGTGTGCAGCCCCGGATGTCAAAGGGACATGCTGACTTGGCGTCATCCTCACCTTCCTCCCCCGTGAGGGGGCAGTCTCGCCTGACACTTGTAACAGGCAACGAGGGTTGCGTTCGTTACCCCACTTAAGGGAACAATTCAAACCACGAACTGACGACAGCCATGCATCACCTGCCTAACACCTTCGAAAGAAACTAGGTTTCCCTAGTCGTGCAGTTAGGTTTCAAACCCGGGTAAGGTTTTCCGCTTATCTACGAATTAAGCCACGCGCTCCACCGCTTGTGCGAGCCCCCGTCTATTCCTTTGAGTTTTAAACTTGCGTTCGTACTACCCAGGCGGTCCG
>CAYXXA010000033.1:0-9908 GCA_964468965.1 uncultured Candidatus Peribacteria bacterium | reverse complement strand
TTTTTCTTTTTCCGTGAGACGTCACCTCCATAAAGACCAGCGGTTACGTCTTTTCGCATAGCGGAGATGGTTTCCCTTCCGATTATGGTTGAACCGATTGCCGCTTGGATTGCGATAGCAAACTGAGCTTTGGGGATGATTTCTTTTAGCTTCTCGCACCATTTGATACCGATAGATCGTGCGCTGTCTCGATCAACAATTTGACTGAGGGCATCAACTCGATCACCCGCTACCAGAATATCAAGTCGTACCAGATCCCCCGATCGCATACCAATTGGTTCGTAGCTCATCGAAGCGTATCCAGAACTGATAGACTTCAAATCATCGTAAAAATCCGTCACAATTGAAGCGAGAGGAATTTCAAAAACTAGTTCAACTCGATCAGCGGTTGTGTACTGAAGGTTTTTATTTACGCCTCGTCGGTCCGTACAGAGTTTCATAATACTTCCGACTTGATCAGCGGGACAGAGGATATTGATTTTCATCCATGGTTCTCTGAGCTCTTTGTATAATCCTGACTCTGGAAGATCGGAAGGATTAGAAATCTTTTTAATGGTTCCGTCGTTGAGAACCATTTCGTACCAAACGGATGGAGCGGTTACGAGAAGATCGAGATCAAATTCTCGTTCCAGCCGTTCTTGTACGATATCTAAATGTAAAAGACCGAGGAATCCCGCTCGAAATCCATGCCCCAGAGCACCTGAATGTTCTGGTTCAAATTGAAGAGAGGCGTCGTTGAGGGAAAGCTTCTCCATGGCTTTTCTTAAAAGTCCAAAATCATCGCCACTAATGGGGTAAATACCCGCATAAACAAAGGGCGTAACCTCCGTGTATCCGGGTAAAGCGATAGTATTTTCTGTATTTTTTCCCTTATAAATAGTTTCTCCGACTCGGGCATCGACGACGTTTTTTAGTCCCGTAACGATATAGCCGACTTCACCTGTTTTGAGCGATTTAGTGGGAGAGTATTTAGGATTTAGAAATCCCACCTCGAGTGCTTCGATACCTTTTCCAGTTCGTAATAAGTTTAGTTTGTCCCCTTTCTTGATTTCGCCAGAAAAGATACGAACAGAACTTACTACGCCTCGGTAGGTATCAAAGGTGGAATCAAAGATAAGGGCTTTGGTTTCGGTCTTGTCATTGAAAACTTCGGTGTTTTCAAAAACCTGATTTGACGAGGGTTCTGGTATTTTTTCTACGATGGTATCGAGTAATTTTGAAACACCAGTTCCTTCCTTGGCGGAAACGGTTAAAATATCTTCTGCAGGGAATCCTAAAACATTTTCAATTTCTTCGGCTCGTAGATCAGGATCGGCGGCGGGGAGATCGATTTTATTAAGTACAGGAATAATGGTTAGGCCGTGTTCCATTGCTAAAAAAACGTTGGCAAGAGTTTGTGCTTCAATACCCTGTGTGGCGTCAACAACGAGGATTGCTCCTTCGCAAGCGGCCAAACTTCGGTTTACTTCGTAGCTAAAATCTACATGACCAGGGGTGTCGATTAGATTTAGTTGTGTATCTTTCCAGTTCATTCGAACGGGTTGGAGTTTGATCGTAATGCCTCGTTCTTGCTCAAGTTCCATGGTATCGAGCATTTGCCCCTGCTTCATATCTCTTTTTTTAATAGTGCCGGTTACTTCCAAGAAACGATCGGCGAGCGTTGATTTCCCATGGTCAATATGAGCGATAATACAGAAATTTCGAATATTCATTTTTTTTGAGAGGTCTATTAGTAAGAGGGGGATATATATTAAAATTCCCTATCCTTAAAACTTATTTTTCTGTATTGTATTTAAAAAAAAATTTCATACAATGAAGAAGAATGCAAAAACAAAAAGGATTTACGTTAATTGAATTACTCGTTGTAATGGGGATCATTGGAATTTTAGCAGCGATTGGCGCTCCGAGTTTTATTTTAATGCAAAATAGTGTTGACTTTCGTGATGATGGACAGAAATTTATTGATATTTTAGGGGAAACACGGTCTAATGCTCTAGCAAACAAAAGATGTGTTGATAGTAGTGGTGTCCCTCGGAATAGTATTAAGTGGGGTGTTTATGTAAGAAAAGGGGATGATACTATAAAGACCTATTGTCAGTGGGATGATGGGACAGCAACTCATGCCGCGTTACTTCAGCCAAGTGGAGGTAATTATACGCTTGATGAGATAACAGATATTGGTTATGTCGGTTCTGAGACTTCGGGGACGTATACAGCAGATGGTGGATTTGCCCTTATATCCTATCTTTCAGGAACCGGTCAGACAAAGATAGAAACTTTTTCAACACCGACACCACCTGTTGCTAATCTCAATGGAACGCTTCAGGACGATATTCGTGTCACGTTTACCTGGCCAGAAGGAAACAATGGAGCTGGGGATTTTATCTCGGTTTGTATTGATGGTGTTGGGGGGTTTGCACGTCGTAGTCTTTCATCTACCTGTCCTGTTAAATAAAAAAACAATCATGACTAATAAATACCATAATCGAGGAGAGACCATAGTCGAGGTTTTAGTGGCTGTTGTTATTTCGACAATGGTTTTATTGTCGGTATTTTTATTACTGAATAGAGCTATTGATACCAATATTAATGTGAAAAATCGAGTAATAGGGCTTAATATCGCAAGAGAAGGTGTTGAGGCTATGCGAAACATACGAGATACGAATTGGCTTAAATATGCAGGAGATCGTAGAGGGAAATGGCTGTGTTTTGATGCGGTTGGGAGTGATACTTGTGAAACAACGCCTAATTCATTGACGGATGGGCGTTATACAATTGATTATGATGACACCAAAGATCGATATTATCTGAAACAGATGTCACTTGGGGGGCTTGATCTAGAAAATGCAAGCGAAACGGTTAACGATCAGTACCGTCTTTATGTAGACGCGACAACGGGAAGATTTACCCATGATGCGGCAGCAGGAGCAAATAAAAAGACTCGCTTTTATCGAGAGATAGCACTAACGACCTACAATGTTTCAGGAAGTGCTGTTGATACCGTGGCAGGTTGTACAGCGGCGAATCATTGTAAGGAAGCTAAAGTAAAAGTGTTAGCGACTGTCCAGTGGATCGAAAATGGGGTTGTTCGGCGTTCGGCGTTAGAACACTATTTGTATGACTTTTATGAACGAGATAGTTACTAATAGTAAATGTAACGAATACCTTTAAAATATTAATTATGTATCAAAAAACAATGGTCAACTTTAAATCTTTATCCTTTAAGAAATCAGGGGTAACACTAGTCGAGCTTCTTGTGGCTACTGGTATTTCGGCTATTGTTATTACTTCTGTTATGGGGACAGTGGGGAGTCTTTATTTTACCCAAAAGAAGATTCGTTTTACTCAAAATTTTTATACAGAATCCAGGATCTTAATGGAAAGAGTCGCTCAATTGGCTCGAAATAATACAATCGATTATGATCGATATTTTGTTGAATCAGGTCCAGACAGAGCTCCTGCGGAGTGTGGAAATGATTTCGATAGTAAACAATTACCAGCTTCAGCTACTCACACCGTTAATAGTAAAGATAATAGAGCTAGTCTAGGGTATGCTAGTATTTTTTATTGGGATACCAATGGAGATGGTATTCAGGATCGAAACTTAGGAGGGGCTGATCCGACAGGGGCTATAGATCCTTGTGCTCAAGCTTTTCATGGCACTCAAGAAACACTCTATCTTATCAATGGGAGTCGGACATTGCGAACAGCCATACGGAATAAGGGGGATTACTCAGTTTCTCCGGCAACGCATGATAATGCTACGGATTATCGTATTGAGGTTCAAAGCCAATTAGGGGCGGATGTGGATAATGATTTGATAGCGGATATTTGGGGTCCGTTGGATAAAGATCCAACTGACGGTGCTTTTCCAAACTATACTGCAGGTGATATTGAGGTTGTATGGGACGATGCTTTAGCCCCTGGTATATGTGGCCTGAAATATTCAGCTGGTGGTAGTCTAAAGGTTACTAAGATACTAGGAGATGAGACGAATCATGATTTTTGTCTTAAGGCTCATGATTGGGCTAGTATTTCTCCGAAACCTATGAAAATAGAACAGTTGCAATTCCAGCCTTCTCCAGATAGAGATCCTTTTTTGAATTTTAGAAATAAAGGTTCTCAGATACATCCACATGTCTTTATCAATATGAAAACAGAGCTTCGTGATCCAGATGCGAATGGATTTGATGTTAGTTCCCAACCGACACTTTCTTTTCAGACGGCCGTGAGTTCTCGTGTCTTTGGGAATATACGATAAGGGTATGTGGTGAAGTTGTTTTAAAAAGTATTTTGAATTTAAACTTTTAAACTTTTGAACTTTCCTTATTATTCTGTTGTAATTTTTATGAGAAAAGTAGTAATTCTATATCCATTACTATCACGCTTAACTACCCACTAATATCATTTTAATGAAGGATCTTATTCTCGTCGGCATACAGGGCTCAGGAAAAGGAACGCAGGCCAAAATTTTAGCTAAAAACTATGGTTATGATATTTTTGAAACGGGTGGAGCTTTGCGTGCTATAGCGGCTTCGGGTTCTAAATTAGGAGAGAAAGTAAAAGCCATCATGAACCGTGGGGATTTAGTACCCAATGAGGTAGTGATGGAAATTGTAGCCGATTTTATCGAACATAAAAAAACGGAGGGTCCGATTATTTTTGATGGTATTCCTCGATCCGAAGAACAGCGAGTTTCCCTTGAAAAATTACTAAAGCAAAAAGGACGAGAGTTTGACGTTTTAGCCATTGAATTATCAGAAAAAGAAGCCTTCAATCGTATGTTTAAACGAGCTGAGATAGAAGGACGATCCGATGATAATGAAGCCGCGATGAAAAAGCGAATTGCTAATTTTTATGAATTTACCGCACCCTTACTCAAAGTTTGGCAAAAGGAAGGTAAACTTCTTCAGGTTTGTGGAGAACACGGTATTGAAGAAGTAACAGAGCGGATTATTCAAAAACTTAAATAAAAGCTATAAGGAGAAAAAGAAATGAAATTCAAATTTTTTTTTGAAAAGGTCTTATCCCCTTAGAACTTAACCCTTACCCCTAATATTATGGCACGACCACAAATTTACCTCAAGGATAAGCAAGATTTAGCGTATATGCGAAAAGCTGGAAAAATCTTGCAGCAGGCGCAAGAGGCGATGAAAGCAATGATTAGGCCAGGGGTTTCTCTAAATGAAATTGATCTTGTAGCGGCAGACGTTATTCATGAAGCTGGCGCAAAACCAGGTTTTTTAGGCTACCATGGTTTTCCTAAAACTATCTGTACCATGCTTAACTCAGAGGTTGTACACGGTATTCCAGATGACCGAATATTAAAAGCGGGAGACCTCTTATCAGTTGACTGTGGGGTTATGTGGAATGATCTAAATGCCGATGCAGCCTTTACCGTGATTGTTGGTGGAGAAAAAACAAATTCTGAACGAGCCAGGTTTTCCAATTGCGTGCGGAAGGCTCTTTTAGCGGGATGTGCTCAGGCTAAAGTGGGGAATTATACAGGTGATATTGGACATGCCATTGAAAGTGTGATTCGAGAAGGTGGATATTCAGTTATAAGAGATTTTACAGGACATGGTGTTGGGTATGAACTCCATGAAGATCCTTATGTTTTCAACTATGGACAACCTGGGAAAGGGGAAAAATTAGTGGAAGGGATGACGATTGCGATTGAGCCGATTGTGGCTATGGGAAAACCAAAATATAAAACACTTAAGGACGGATGGACAGTGGTTACTAAGGATGGGAAAGATGCTTGTCAGTGGGAACATTTTGGGGCAATTGGAAAAAACGGATTAGAAATATTTGCCTAACCTATTTGACATCAATAAAAAAAATATTAAATAACAGATATTGCTAAAAAATAAGGATTAACAGCATCTTACTTGTCACTCTACTCTAAATTACATCAAATATGGAACATCACTCATTTCTTTACGGGGCTTTAGCGGTTTTTAGTCTTTTGACTTTAGCCTCGGCGGTGCATGCTTTTGCTCGATGGGTAAAGATTCCGTTTGCGATTGGTCTTTTGCTTTCAGGAATTGTTCTTTCTTTATTAGAAGCACAGTTTTCATTGGGTTTTTTTGAGTATTTTCATTTTTCTCCAGAAATTGTTTTTTATGTCTTCCTACCAACACTTATTTTTGAGTCAGCCTATCATTTAAATTTTCGTTATTTCAAGGGTATTTTTCGTGAGGCAACGACATTAGCTACTTTTGGACTATTGATTTCAACAGGACTTATTGGGATGGGATTGAATTTGTTGCTAGATATGCCTTTAGGTGTTTCTTTTCTTTTTGGAGCTTTAATTTCAGCGACAGATCCAGTGGCGGTTTTAGCTATTTTTAAGGAAGTACGGGCCCCTGAAAAACTAGAAACTGTGGTAGACGGAGAAAGCTTACTCAATGATGCAACGGCTTTGGTGTTATTTCAGTTTATGCTCGGGTTGGTCGTCCTGAAAGAAACAGTTTTGACGGGGGCAAACTCTTTAGTAGAAATCATGGACTTCGTTGTTTCCTTGGTAGAAGGACTTGGTGTTGGGCTTATTTTTGGTTTAATTTTTTCATATGCGATTTCCAAAGCACGAACAAAAGAAGTGCAATTAGCCTTAAGTTTAGTTTTGGCTCATATAACATTTTTGATTGCACAGGGAGTTTTTGATGTTTCGGGTATTTTAGCCACGATGGTGGCGGCTTTAGTGATGGGGAATTTTGGAAAGCGAAAATTAAAACCCGAAACAAGACGTTCTTTTTCTGAAATTTGGGGATTTTTAGGGTTTATTTCTAATGCCCTAATTTTTATTCTTTTGGGAATCAAAATTGGACAAATTGACTTTGCTTTATACTGGAAACATATTGCGGTAGCTGGAGGAGTAATGCTTTTACTGGCTCGACCTTTATCGGTCTATATTTCATTTTTGGTTACGAATCTTACCCGAAAAAAACAAAACAAAATATCCTTTTCGCACCAAACCGTTGTTATGTGGGGAGGTATTCGAGGGGCTTTGGCAGCGGCAGCAGTACTCTTGATTCCTGAAAGTTTTGAATATGCCGAGTTACTTCAGGCATTAACAGCAGGGATGATTTTAATAACCTTTTTGCTAAATGGATTAACTGTTTCAACATTGCTTAAAAAATTAAAAATTATTGATTTTTCTCATGTGGAAAGGATGCAACATCTGGAAGCCAAAATTTTAATTAGCGAACGGATTACTGAGTATTTAGAAAGTTTATTTAAGCGTAAATATATTTCATCGGCTAGTTTTGAGACTCTAAAAGAACGTTATCGAACGGAACGAAAAAATACACAAGCATCATTTGAGAAGCTTAAAAATGATGCAAAGAGTAGTCAGCGAGAAATGGAACAAATCCTTTCTCATTATGCCTTGGGGATTGAAAAGCGAACCTATAAAAATCTTTTTGAGCTAGGCGAAATAACGGAGGAACGTTTTGTGGCACTACGTGATAGTATTATGCGACAAATTGATTTTCTCGAACAGAACATTCTTCCAGAAGAACGAAAAGCGACATTTCAGGTGGCCCCAGCTACTCCGCAAAAAAAAGATATTTCTCAAAAAATAAAATCCTGTTGTCCAAAACATTTGTTTGATCGCTATTTTGATCGATACCAGAAAACAAAAGTATTGGCACGGATGATGCATTATCGAGCGAGACGTATTGCGAGTTGGCGAGTGATCAATGAGTTTAAAAAATTAAAAGAGAAACACCATATTTTTACGAAATCGCATACTATTTCAAAGATTATTCATCGTTACGAAGGTTGGCATAAAAATTCAGAAGCGAAAATCAAACAGCTAGAAAAACAGTTTCCAGATATTATCAATACGGAGCGACTACGAATGGCGGAACAAGAATGTTTAAAACGAGAACATGAAATTGAGCGAGAATTTTTTGAAAAAGGTTTTTTGTGTCATAAGGTTTTTGAGGAAATGGAGGAAGCTGTAGAAAAGAAAGAATCGGCTTGCAAACAGCAAAAAGGTCAGTTCTTCTCGTATTAAAAATACAATGGTTATGATTTTTTTAATGAATAATTTAAGTGCTGAATACGACAAATTTGCATCCGATTTTTCGGCAACGAGGAATCATACTTGGCCAGAATTTGAGTTAATTTTCTCTAAAATAAAGAAGGGGGATCGAGTTTTAGATCTTGGTTGTGGGAATGGGCGGTTTCGAGAGTTTTTGGGGACCGATAAGGTAGGAAATGGGAACTATTTTGGGTTAGATATTTCAGAAAACCTATTGGCTATTGCCCGTGACAAATATGATAAAGATCACTTTTTTAGGGGAAGCTTTGCGGCTGATTTTCCCTTTGGGTCAGATACTTTTGAAGTGATTGTAGCAATTGCGTCCTTTCATCACCTAACGAATAAAAAAGATCAACTTAAATTTTTAACGGAGTGCAAAAGAGTTCTTAAATCGGAAGGTTTTATCTTTATAACAACCTGGATTTTGCCAAAAAAGTATTTTTGGTCGAATTTTTGGTCAGGGAGGGTTTTTACGAAAAACTGGCTGATTCCTTTTGGCAAACAAAAGCATCCGCGGATTTATCGTAAGGTTACAGATAGGGATTTAGAAAAACTTTTAAAACGATCTGGGTTTCAGGTTGAATTTACTCGAGAATTTAAAGGGAGGAATTATGTTATTCTGGGAAAAAAAAATTAAACTTTCCCTTCTAGATAAAATAGCTAATCTCCGTCTGACATGTCGCTTATCCAACAATTTAAATCCTATCTTGAAAAAACCTATGAAAAAGTTCTTGTTATTGATGAACGAGGTGATGCGCATTTTGTACAGATTATTTGCATTGATCCTTGTTTTGAGGGGAAAAATTCACTTGCCAAAACTCGTACTATTATGAAAGAATTTGGTGATCTGCAAAACCTTGTACATGCTATTTCCGTTAAAGGATTTACGCCTACCGAATGGGAAAAGGAGCGAGTGAATTTTGAGCCAACGGAATATCAACATGTTGGACATTAAATCTTAAAAATAAAAATATGACCCATAAACCACTGTTTCCACACGATGAAATTAAAAAAATGATCGAGAGTCAAAAGGTTGTTATTTTTGGAAAAGGGGAAAAAGATATGCCAGAATGTGGCTTCACGATGAAAGTTCAGGAGATTTTTAAAAGTTTGGGAGAAGATTACGCAATGTTTAATATTTTAGCCAATGAAGCCCTTTGGCGAGAAATGTGGACCTACTCTGATTGGCCAACCTTTCCACAGGTTTATGTGAATGGAGAGTTTATTGGTGGTTGTGATATTACCGAAGAAATGCATGCCAGTGGGGAGTTGAAGAAAATGTTAGAAAAATAGGAATTTTTGAGTATAAATAGGGTGTAATAATAAAAACTATGAATTATCCACTTTCTCCCCTTGATGGTCGTTATGCTGCTAAAGTTTCAGAACTTGGCACTATTTTTTCTGAATTTGGTCTGATGAAATATCGGACACGAGTAGAAATAGAATGGTTGATTTTCCTGAGTGAAAATGGAATCGCTCCAGTTATGGATGAAGGTTTGAAAATTGGACTGCAAACCGTCATGGAAGAGTTTTCAGAGGAAGAATTTCAAAAAATAAAAGATACTGAAGCGGTGACGAATCACGATGTGAAAGCCGTAGAATATTTGGTTCGAGCCTTAGTGCCAGAAAAATTTTGGCCATGGATTCATTTCGCCTGTACCAGTGAAGATATCAACAACACCTCGTACGGACTGATGATCCGTGATGGCGTATCAACGGTGATGTCTATTTTTGAATCCTCTATTTTAGACGATTTACGAGAGAAGAGTGTCGATTGGAAATCGATTCCCATGCTCTGCCGAACACATGGACAAAATGCTACTCCCTCAACAATGGGAAAAGAGATGGCGGTCTTTTA
>CAYXXA010000032.1:0-10485 GCA_964468965.1 uncultured Candidatus Peribacteria bacterium | reverse complement strand
CAAAACCCAAATGGAGCAGGTCAGGCAGAACAGTGTGATGACGGAGATCAGAATGGTCAGAAAGGTAAATGTTCTACATCTTGTACCATCGTTGGTGGAGGCGGTGGAGGCGGTGGTGGAGCGCCTGTTGTTTCCTCAATTGGAACCTGTTCTGTGAATGGCGGAGGTGCTTACCAGTGTACTGGACGAAAACCTTACCGAAATGGAGCTGGTTGGCAGGATTATGTTGCTTGTAAAACAGCGAATGGAGGATTCGACGTAACTGGAATAGTAGGGAGAACATTAGAGCAAAAATGTGTAACGGCTTGGGCTCGATCATTGGGACTTGAGACCTGTGGAAATGCGGGAGATTCAGCTTCTAATAATGCGAGTGTTTGTAATCCATTGCCGCCAGTAACAGCAGGAACTATTACGCCTGTAACACCAACACGAACGTGTAGTGGATGTTTCAAAGCGAGTCTAACGCTTGTGGATAAGAATATTGTTAAGACTGATGGAACACTGACTAAAAATGTGAATGTTGCACGAGGTGATAAGGTTAAATATAACATTAAACTTACACTTGGAATTGATGACCACACTCACTATCAGTTAACATATGTTGATAAAGTTCGGTTCTATGACTTTACGGTTCCAGCGGACGGAGGAAGTCTCTATGATCGAAGTGGTTTAAATGCAGGATGGGTTTCTAATGCGAGTGGTCGATACTTTGAACTGACGAATTTCGCTGAAAAAGATCGAATTAAAAACTCTCTTAATCATACTGGTGGAGCAACAGTTTCTATCTCTTACGAAATGGACTCTGCACTAGCTTCAACAGCGGATACCGCCTCTATCAAAAATGTAGCCTTTGCAGTGGTGAACTACGGATATAAAAAAGTAGGATGCCTTCCGCTTGATAATTCTTGCGATACGTTCTATACACAATCCGACTTTATTACGGGGCCAAATATTGATACGCAACTAGCCTTTAATATTTGGGAGCAACAGCGGAAAGAGGCCTCATTCTCATCACTTGGATCAAGTGCGACGGTTAATATCATCCGACCATTTGTTCAGGCGAGTAATGGAGGGAACCTTGGTTTCCAAAACAGCCAACAAAATAAGATAACGGCTACAAATCTTTCCAAATTTGGCGTTGCAACGGAGGACTTTACGACTGGTTCAATCTTTGTTGACGATACTAACTCACTCTTTGAATTTGACGGATACACAACGATTGATCAAATTGATCCGCTTAAAGAATTCCAAACAGATGATATTGATAAATACTACAGTAATCTAAAATTCAATACGCTTTCGGTTACCGAACTCGGGCAGTCGTTTGAAAAAACACCAATTCAGGAAGTCTACTTCCTTGAAAATGGAAACCTATCGGTTAATGGATCTATTGAACTAGGCGGGAAGAATAAGACTTATATTATTGAAAATGGTGATCTGATTATTGGTGCTAACGGATTGGAATTAAATAATGGATTTGCTGGATTTATTGTCCGAAATGGAGATATTATTATTGATAAAAATGCGACAAATATTGAAGGAATCTTTATTGCAGAGAATGGGAAAGTGAAATCGACTGCGGTTTCTAATATTCAGCTAAAAGTTTCAGGAGCTTTGATGGGAGATCTTTCTCCAATACTTGGTGATCGTCGATATATCGGTGATGGTTCAACACTTGAACCAAGTGTAAAGGTTGAATTTGACCTTCGATTACTTGAGAATACGCCACCAACACTTGAAAAATTCTTAGGAAGTAACTGGAAAGAGAGTATACAGTAAATTTGTACCAGGTATCAGATTTAGTTTATAGGGTTTGCCATAAGGTAAACCCTATTTTTCTATAGAAGTATTAGGTAGGGCAGGTGTGAACTATTTGTAGCGTGTTTTATAAAAAAACAAGTTCAGAAATGAGATTGATTTTGGTGTTTTTAGAAGCTCCACGATGAACTGATAATTTAGATTTTAAGTGAGAAAAATATCATGTGTTTGGAATTTCAATGATTTTATAGATTGTTTTTTCTTTCAAAAATTATTCCTATTTTGCGTACCACTCTTGTAACCGAAACTAAAAACCAATATTAAAGAACATTTTTATCAAGCTTGGGTATTGCTTTTGCAGAAGGGTTGTGTAAAAGATTCAAGTCATTTCTATTTGTTTGATAACTAGATATTAGGGTTTGTAATTCTTGGTTAACTTCTAGTTTTGGATGCTCAGAAGTAATTTGTGTTATTCCTTGAAATTGATGAATGAAGTTGAATGATTAAGAAAGAGATTCCCCAGTTTATACTGACCATATATAGAATCTCACAACCATTATCGGTTAATTCTTAAATACTAAATCGATAGGTTTTATTTGTTTTAGGGTCTACAATTTTTCAAAATAAATTCTTCTTTAAATTACTAGACCGAAAAACCATTAATTTAAATTGTTTAAAATAACTTGTATCCACCAAGAGTACTACTTTTTATTTCTTAAATAACCCTACCAAAAATTGATGAAACCATTCATTCCCTCGTTGAATACTGATCAATAAACACGGCAGAATAAAAAGGGTCGTGATCGTTGATGTCGCCATTCCAAAGATAATGGCAAATCCAAGCCCCGCCCAAATCGGATCGGATAAGGCGAGTGGAAGCAATCCAAAAACGGTGGTAATGGAGGTCAAAAAGATTGGTTGAAATCGTTCCATTCCTGCTTTGCTCAGAGCTTCTGGACGCGTCATTTTATGTGTTTCTCGATGTTGATTATATCGATCAACAAAGACAATAGCATCATTGATCATGATCCCAGCAAGGGCAACAATCCCAATCATGGTTGGAAATCCAATAGCAAGATCAGAAAACTGTCCACCAATTCCAAATCCCCAAAAAACTGTTACGAGAGAAAGGGGAATCAAAAAGATCATAACGAGTGGTTGTGAAAAAGAATTAAACTGAATCACGAGTACGAGTAAAATCAAGAAGATGGCCACGCCCATGGCTCTTCCCATTTCTTTGACAAGGGTATCGGATTCTTCGCTATCGCCTCCAATTTTAAAAATATTATGAGGATTGGTGTTTATCTTTTTAAACGCCTGTGTAATAACCTGATCGAATTCTTTTGGTGTCGCTCTGCCATCGATATCAGCGGTTATTTTGACTGTTCGTTTGCCGTCAATATGTCGGATAACGGGGAGGCTCTCCTCATAGTGAAAATTGGCTAACTCGCTTAGCGAAATATAGCTTCCACGTGGAGTTCTAATAGGAATCTCATTTAAAACCTCAAGCGACTTTGGTGATTTCCAACGTATTTGGTCGCTAAAGTTAAGCCTCATCCATACTTCAACCGATTCATTGTTTTCAGTGATATCAAAGATTTGTATTCCCTCGAGAGCGGCACGAAGTGTTGTTTGTAGTTGAGTAATAGAAAGACCGTACTGTATCATTTTTTCACGGTCAAACTTCCATACGATTTGGGTATTTCTCTCTCCAAAATCATTATTCACATTTTTGAGTTTTGATCCGTTGGGGAGTTCTATATTTTGTAGTGCCTTTTCCATTTTTTGGGCAATATCTTCCAGTTCCTCTAAATGATCACTGGAAACCGTAATAGCAATAGGAGCGTCACCACCACCAGGACCAGCTGCCTTTTGTTTTGTTGTAACAGATATGTGAGATGGTAAAAGTGCTCTGAGTTGTTTTTGAACGAGTTTACTGGCTTCTGTTGAGCTAAGATTTCGTTCTTTTTTGTTTTTTAAGGTCATGGTTATTCCAATGATATTTTCACTTGGGTCGTTGGAACCACCACGAGAAACAGATGGATCATAAGGGGACTTCTGTCCGACAAAAATTGTATAACTTTTAAGCCATTTTTCAGTACCCTCGGCTTGTAAATAAGGCGTGAGAACCTGATCGATGATGTGGATTTGAACTCTTGACTCTTCAATCGCGGTGCCTTTGGGAAGCTCTAATTCAACAGTAAAAACTTCGACATCGTCTTCGGGGAAAATTTCAACTTTTACAAATCCAATCATTAAAATAATGACAACGGAAGCAAGCGATAAGATACTGCCAATAATAACGAGGGTAATGTACTTTTTTTGACTTAAAATTTTTATAATGACTTCTCTGTACCATATCTGAACTTTTTTTATGATTTGAGGAGTTGAATTTTCTTTTGGAGGGATGGTCTGAAAAAAAATGACTCCAAGAGCTGGAAGGAGGAAAATAGAAACAAACAGGGAGACCGAAAGCATAATCGTTACCGTTATCGGTATGATTGAAATAAAATCACCAGAAACCCCAGAGATCATAAAAATCATCGGTAAAAAAGCGAAAATGGTGGTCAGTGTTCCCGCGATAACGGGCCATCGAAATGATTTAATAGCTTTTACCGCCGCTTTTACGGGTGGCATATTTTTTATCCGAATATTGTCAGAAATAGCTTCAACCATGATAATGGCATTGTCCACGAGGAGTCCTAGCGAAAGAATGAGAGCAAAGAGAGAAAGAAAATTAAAGGTTTTGCCTAAGACCGATAAAGTAAAAATAGCGAAGAGCATCGAGAGAGGGATAGCAATCAGGGCTAAAAGAGATTCACGCCATCCAAGGAATATCCAGAGAAGAATCGCGATAATTATCACGGTTTGTAGTCCAGAATTGGTAAGGGTGTCGAGGCTTTTTTGGACTTCATCTGCCGAGTTAAAAACCACGTCAATATTTAAGTTTTGAGGAAGTCTGTTTTTTGCTCTTAGGTCATCAAGTGTCGTAAAAATAGAGGTAGCAATTTTATTGATATTCACCTTTTTTTCAGTTTTAACGAAATCGATTGAAATTGACGGTAATGATCCTTTTGGAGAACCAGCATAGGTCTCAACTTCTTGAGTGTTAAACTCTTTTCGGATTGTGGCAATTTCACCGAGGAGAACAGTTCCATTATTACTAATAAGTGGGATATTTTGAATATCATCAACGGTTCGTACTTTCCCAACGCCTCGAACCTCAACCGATTCTCCATCAACCTCAATTGAGCCAAAGGGAATATCAAGATTAGCCTGTCGAATAGCATTGGCAATTTGATCGACCGAAAGTTCGTGTGTTGTGATTTTATAGGGATCAACGTAGATGTGAAATTGTTCTTGGGTTATCCCAGATACAGGGACGTCCTTAATACCATCAATAGACTTCGTTTCGTCCTCGATAATATCGGCAAAGGCTTTTAACTCCGAAAGGGCAAAATCACCGCCAAGACTAAGGGTCATGATGGGAATAGTCGAAACGGACGCCTGTGTTATTTGTGGATCATTGGGTAAATCACTTGGAAGATCTGGTTTTACTTCATCAATGAGATCTTTAAGATCAGCAATACTTTTATCAATATCTATGCCTGATTCAAACTCAAGCACGACTACAGAAATAGAGTTTTTGGATCGAGAGGTTATCTCTTTGAGATGATCAATGTTTTCAACTTTATTTTCGATAATGTTTGTGATGGTGCTTTCGATATCTTTAGCTGAAGCTCCCGGATAAAAAGTTGAAACGATTCCAAAAGGAACTTCCACTTCAGGATTGAGTTCTCTTGGCATATTATTATAGGCGTTTATGCCCATAATCAACATAAAAATAGAAATCAGTATTGTTACTCTGAATCGAGTAACAAAGAATGTCCAGAACCAAGAAAGATTATTTTTCATAAATTTTTTTAAAACGATTACTAACGGAAATTAGGGATTTACCCGAACCTTTTGTCCGCTGTAAAACCTTTTTTTATACTGAACGATCTGATCGTTTTCCTTTAACCCGTCCGTAACCAGAATACCATCTGTAAGGTCATTTTTAATCATAACTTGCTGTCGTTTAAGAATTCCATCTTTTCCGATGACGAGGACTTCTTGCTTTCCATTGGGTTCAAAACTAATAGCTGAAAGAGGGATGAGGTTTGAAATACCTTTGGAAGAAAGTAGGATTTTTACGGTTTTTCCAGGAAGAATTTCCGTGTCATGAGGGAGGATGAAATCAACTCTTATTTTCTGTGTTTGTGGGTTAATGGTCAGTCCTTCGATAAAATCAACAACTTCAATCGTTTGCCCTTCGTATTCGATACTTACGGTCTCTTGTTTTTTTAGTCTAGTGAGTTCATTACTTGAAAGAAAAGCAACGACTTTTTTTTCTTTGGTTAGATTTATCATCGAAAATAGTTTCTGTCCGGGAGAAACAAACTGTCCTTGCCGAACATTTTTTTCGGTTATTTTACCGGAAAATGGAGCTCGGACAATAAGATCGGCTTTTTGTGTGGCGGCGAGATTGACCCCATTTTGAGCAGATTTAATCTGTCCAAGCGATTGAGTTTTGCTTAGCTCGAGATTCGCTTTAGCGCTCTCGATTCTGTTTTGAGCAGTGAGGATTTGATTTTTATGTTGCTCATCAGTATTTTTTACGGCATTTATTTGTGCTGTGAGTTGTGTAAGGGCTTGGTTTATTTGTGTGTTTTGGACCTCTGTTTGTTGGACGATTTGTTGTTTAAGTGTATTTGAAAAGTCAGCGGTGACGGTTGTCCCCTGAACGAGTATATTATAGTCATCAGCGATACGTTTTAGTTGTTGGATAAAACGTAGATATTCATCAGCACGAGCAAGCAGTGGAACTTCTTGGTCGGGAATATTTTTTGAATGGAGATTTTTATAAAATAATCTTTGTCTTCGAATATCATTTTGTACTTTTGTTTTTAAAATTTGGTTCGTCTGTCCAATTTGTCCGCGTCCAAGGGCAAAGTGGTCCTTGTATTCAGGGGAAGCCCCGATTTGACCGTCAAAAAAATTCAAGGCATTTATCGCCATTGTTCCAGTACTGATAAGTGTTGTTCGCAGTGAGGCAAGGTTTGTTTTTTTACTTTGTTCTAACTGTGAAAGGAGCTGTTGGTATTCTTTTTCAGCATTCTGAACAGCGAGTTTTGCGGCTTGTATATTTGCTTTACTACTATTTTTTGTCGTTTGTAGTTGATTGAGTGCATTTTGGTAATTGACATAGGTCTGATCACCTCGAATATCAAATGTTGCGAGGGCCTGTCCTGCCTGAACCGTGTCGCCCATATCAACCTTAACACGATTTATCTTTCCACTGAGTTCGGCGGTTATGGCAATATCAGATTCACTTGTTACTGTACCGATTATAGCTCGTGCACCATTTGGGGTCCATGATCCAAAGGTAATCGTTTCTGCGATTGGAATTTCTTTTTCTAGAACTTCTTCTTCAGTTTCCTTGGTTATTGGTGTAGTGGATTTAATAATAAAAAAACCACCGATAAGAATGCCAAGAATGACCCACCAGTTTTTTTTGAAAAATTGTTTAACGTTATTCATGTGTAATGGCTATAATAAATATTATTATACACCTTTTTATTAAAAAAATCAATGTCGTCAAAGATTTTATATACACTAAGCCCCAATTAATCAGACATTTTGGAAAAGAGAACCGAACAAGAACGTATTAGCCTCAGAAAGCAAAACAAATCGTAAATATAAAACCTATAAAAGCCCTAAGATAAGGGGTTTACTAGGTATTCTTTAGAATAAGGTCCTAGAACTTTTTTAGAAGATTGAAAAAAGATTTCTATCTCAGTGAAGAGTAAAAAAAACTTTATTTCAAAGACTTCCAGGTTTTCCAATCGATGTCTCGACCAGGATAACCAGGATTTATAAATGGCCATTGCTTTTTAATCCATGATTTTACCGTCTTAAAAAGATATTCATCTAGTCCATTTGTAATCTCGCTTTGCCTAACCCATATAATAATTTTAGCATCATATTTAGTATTTGAAGACGGAGAAATATACAGACACCCTAAGCACTCTTTTTCATCAAGACTCATTACGGTATAAGCAAATGAAGTCTTTTCTTGGAACTCTTTTTGATGCCATCCAAGATCAATTAAATCTTGTTCTAAGGTTAATTCAGTTGTTGGCCATCTATGATCAGGTCCAAAAGGTCTTGTTTTTTGTAAGTGTTCGATACTAGTCATAACGGCATCATAATCTTTTACAACATCATTTATCGTAAGCATTCTTAAACGAATTCTATCGGTTTCAAGTAGTGCTGGAACCTGGAAATCTTTGCTAATAATTTTTTTCATTATTGAGGGTAAATCAACTTTTTGGCATCCAGTATTTCATCTAATCTATCTTTTTCTAAGACCTTCTCTTTCAAAACTATTTCGCGTATACTTTGTCCTGTTTCTAAGGATTTTTTGAGTATTTCGGAGACTTTATAGTATCCAAGTTCCTTATTGAGAGCGGTTGCCATACAATAACTCTTTTCTAACAATTCATGGCATCGCTCTTTATTTGCAGTGATTCCATCGATACAGTTTTCCCTAAAAAGTTTCAGTGAATTTTTAGCTAAATCAAGTGATTGAATGAGGTTAAAAGCCAAAACTGGACCCATTACGTTTAGTTCAAACTGTCCCTGACTGGCTGCTTCGGTGATGGTGGCATCATTGCCTAGTATCTGAAAATATACTTGGTTGATCATTTCAGGTATGACGGGGTTTACTTTTCCGGGCATGATAGAGGATCCTTTCTGTCTTTCCGGAAGATTGATTTCCTTTATATTGGCTACCGGTCCACCAGCCATCATTCGTAAGTCATTAGCAATTTTTGATAGACTTGTAAATATAGCTTTAATTCTTCCTGATAGATCGACAAAAATATCTACATTTTGAGTAGTATCAATCAAATCGTCTGCGGTTTTTACATCAATGCCTGAGACCTTACGTAGTTCATTTGCAATATTTTCGATAAATAATCGAGAAGACCCAATGCCTGTTCCGACAGCAGTCCCTCCCATATTCATGCATAAAATTTCACCTTTTATGAAATATTTCAGTCGGTGAGCCCCTCTTCTTGCGCAGTGAGCATAGGCGTTAAATTCTTGTCCTAAGGAAATCGGAACGGCATCTTGTAAATGTGTTCTACCGACTTTTAAGATATCTTTAAATTCTTTCCCTTTTTTTTCGAAAGAATCGGATAATAGTTGTAGTTCCTTTATCAGCTCACGCATAAGTCGGACTGAAGCTATTTTTATGGCAGTCGGTACACAGTCATTAGTTGACTGTGCAAAGTTTACATGCTCTAAATCACTGACATATCCAAACTCTTTGCCTAGTATTTCGGAGGCTCTGTTTGCTATGACTTCATTGACATTCATATTTATAGAAGTTCCCGCACCACCTTGTATGATACAGGTGACAAATTGGTCATCCAATTTTCCGTTTACCACTTCTTCACAGACCTTTATAATAGATTCCGATATATTTTTTGGTATATTTTTTAGTTTGGCATTTGTGATAGCAGCGGCTTTTTTGATATCGGCTAGTGCGTAGATAATCTTTAGATCTACTGTTATGGGGGATACCGAAAAGTTTCCTAGAGATTTCTTTGTTTCTTCTCCGTAATAAGTGGTGCTCATCGATATTTTTGATAAAAAAGATACACCCCATATATAGTATTTAACGGTAAAAAAGTCTAGGAAATTTGAACTCCTTGAATTTCCTATTCTCACTAAAATGAATTTTTGTGTTTTTTTTGTTGATGGTGTATTGCTTTAACCAACCCAAAGAGGTTCTTAGCAAGAGTACTACTTGGTGTTTCTGGTTCTTGTTCAGGTGGAACTTCCTTTTCAATAGTTGTAGGTAGGTTTTGGTCATCTAATTTAATTGTTACAGGTTCCCCCGTTTTTACATCGATTCCATATAAAAAATGTGGGAAATATGAATTATCTGGATATACATTACGTATGGTAACACCATCATGATTTCGAACCAAGGTTTCGTTACTAATATGGCTAACTAGTTCTCTACGAGATTCGAAATTTGGTGTATTTGGTGTTTTCTCTTGAGACATGATAAGGTTAGGTGTAATTGAAATGGGATCAGTCGCTTCTTTTATTTGGAGTACATGAATTAATTATAATTATATTAAAATTCATAATCATTTTTAAAAGTTAGCAACAAGCGTAATTACATCATTATTTACAAAAAAATCAATACAAATCTTTGAAATGACAAAAAGTAAGGGAATTACAATATTGTTGCAGCTAATAGGGCGGATAAAAGAAGTTTTGCGGAATGCAATGGAGCAAAATATGGGAGAGCGAAGTGCAACGACTCCTTGAGTAGCCAAATAAATTTTACGCCAACTTGGAACCATTAGCTGATTTTTTATCTGGAACTGCTAAAATTACTGCTCCATCATCTTGAACAAACCCCGTTACTAAAAATTCAGACATAAAAGAACCAATTTGTTTTGGTGGGAAATTGACAACTCCTATTATCTGCTTATTTAGTAACGCTTCTTTTGAATATAAAACTGTAATTTGAGCACTAGATTTTTTTACGCCAATTTCTCCACCAAAGTCAGCTGTAATTTTATATGCCGAAATTCTTGCTTCAGGAAAGTCTTGAACATCTATAATGGTTCCAACTCTTAATTCTACATTCTGGAAATCATCCCA
>CAYXXA010000031.1:0-10574 GCA_964468965.1 uncultured Candidatus Peribacteria bacterium | reverse complement strand
CTAAAAGATAACCGCTAAAAGTTCAATAAAATCATCTTTACTTAAATGAAACTTTCATAATAATTGAAAATAATGAATTTTGGAAAAGAATCGGTTTCGATCAGACAACAATCAGGTGGACAAATCTACACGGGTCTGAAAAAGGAATTACAAACAAAAGATGATCTCAGTACTTTTTACACTCCAGGCATTGCTGAACCTTGCCGTAAAATAGCCGAAGATAAACAGCTCGCAAAAAAACTAACGATCAAAAAAAATGCAGTTGCCGTCATTTCTGATGGATCAGCGGTTCTCGGACTTGGCAACATTGGCCCAGAAGCCTCATTACCCGTTATGGAAGGGAAATCAATGCTCTTCAAACAGTTTGGCAATGTCGATGCTTATCCCATTATTTTAGACACACAGAATACAGATGAAATTATTCAAACCGTAAAAAATATCGCTCCTGGATTTGGTGGAATCAACCTTGAAGATATTGCCGCTCCAAGATGTTTTGAGATTGAAAAACGACTCAGTGAAATACTCGATATCCCTGTCTTTCACGATGATCAACACGGAACCGCTATGGTTGTCTTAGCAGGGCTAAAAAACGCCCTCAAAGTTGTTGGCAAGGCTAAAGAGAATATAAAAATTGTCATGGCTGGTGCTGGTGCTGCCGGTATCGCTATCGCCAACCTGCTCAAAGCTTGGGGCGTAAAAAGTATCGAAATGATTGATTCAAAAGGGATCATTGCCTGTGAACGTGACAACCTCTCAACCGAAAAAGAAGCCTTTTGTTCTCCTCGATCGGGAGACTTAGCGACGGCTATCAAAGGGGCTGACGTCTTCATCGGTGTTTCAAAAGCTCGAACCGTAACCCCAGAAATGGTGACCTCTATGGCTGATAATGCGATTCTCTTTGCCATGGCGAACCCAGAACCCGAGATCATGCCTGATCTAGCACACGCCGCAGGTGCCAAGGTCATTGCCACAGGCCGTTCTGATTTCCCAAACCAGATCAATAATGTCCTTATTTTCCCCGGATTCTTCCGAGGACTTCTTGATAGTGGTATTTCAAAAATCACAACTGAAATGAAGATCAACGCCGCCGAAGCCCTTGCTGATCTGGTGAAAAATCCAACCGCTGACAAAATCATCCCTGGAGCTTTTGATTCAGGGGTAGCTGAGGCGATCGCTCGTTCAGTAAAATAAGAATAGCGCCCTTTTCAACCGTCATTCCGACCGCAAAGTAAAATGCAAAGATCCGACAAAATCTTCTACCTCGTTTTTTATAAAGGATTAGTAAATTATTTTTTGTGAGCTTTTTGCATTACCTATTCAGGGGAGAACATGCATTATTGTTTATGAAAATTACCCCCTCCATCAATCTCTAACGCTCGATAAATCTGCTCCAACGCCATAAGCCGAACCAAGTTCCGCGTCCAGACCATTTTCCCAAATCGGATTTTGGCATTCACCCGTTCTAGAACTTTTAAAGATAGACCATGGGCTCCACCAATAACGAGATGAATCGTTCCAAAAGTCTCAAGTTGTTTTTTTGTCCATTTTGAAAACTCAACTGAATCAAACGACTTTCCATGTTCATCTAAAGCTACAACAAAATCTTGATCACTTATTTTGCTCAAAAATAAATCCCCCTCTATTTCTTTCGCTTTCTTCGGTTCTTTAATTCCCGCCTGATTAAGCGCTATTATCTCACATTTACAGCGAAAGTTTATTCGTCTCAAATATTCCTGTTCCCAGTCGGAAACCTCGTTTTTTTTACCAAAGAAATAGAGTTTGATATGCATTTTCAAAAGTTCTAAGTTTTAAGTTGTAAGTTCTAAGATAAAATAGCTTAAAATAAAAAATATTCCATTAAGCCCACTTGACAAAGAGGGTTTGAGAAATTTAAACTCCACGTAGTAATGCAAAAAATATTCCTCATCCTCTCACTTTTTATTCTCACGGGATGTGGAAGTGATTCTACGCCTCTCGAAAAGCAACAAGCTAAATTCAAAATTAGAAATACTACTTTTTCGGTTGAAATACCCAAAGACTGGAGTTCCATTCCGCTTAAATATCCTGATGAAGTCTTTGTCGCTGGACACGGCGATACCAATTTCATCATTCTCCAAAAAAATGGATACCAACAAAATATGAAAGATGTGATCATCAATGATCTGAAAAACAATCTTTTTTCATTTTCACTTCTGGCTCAATCGGAAAACCAATGGCAGTTTCTGGGAAAACTTTCAGCTCGAACCTCTCGACGAGAATTTTTCCAAAAAATAATACCCATTACGGGAACAACACAATATCTATGGGGTAGTTGTAGTGCAGACTACTTCGAAGGACTTGATTCGGAATGTTCGAGTATTTTAGAACACTGGAAGGTGGTTAACTAAAAAAAAGTTAGACAAAGACGTTCAATAAACTAGAATTGCTTGGCTCTTTTTTAGGTCAATAATAAGGTGCCGTGGCGGAGCGGCTACGCAGAGGCCTGCAAAGCCTTGTACCCCGGTTCGAGTCCGGGCGGCACCTCCAAACAAAACACAGCAACACGTCCAGATGGTGGAATTGGTAGACACGCAAGACTTAAAATCTTGTGCCCTCAACCGGCGTGCGGGTTCGATTCCCGCTCTGGACACCACTATTGATAAGTATTCCTTTTTACTTCTTTTTTAGGAAAAAAGAAGAGAGTTTATTGTCCAATACTATGGAAATATCACGAATATTTGAATTTGATGCGGGCCACAGAATCCCCAACCACAACTCTGAATGTCGGAATATTCATGGACATCGATATAAACTAGAACTCACGCTTCAGGGAAAAATTCTTGAAAAAGAAGGAGCGAGTCATGAGGGGATGGTCTTGGATTTTGGCGATATTAAAACTATTACGAACAAAATTATTGATCAAATAGATCATAGCTTTATCGTCTATGAAAAAGACGATAAAATGCTCAATTTCCTCAAATCAAGCGATTCAAAATACACAATCCTTCCCTGTATTCCAACCGTTGAAAACATCGCCCAATACTTTTTGGAAAAACTAAAACCAAACTTTGAAGCAACCTACAATGATTCACTTGTAATTAAAAAAATAACATTATGGGAAACGCCTAATTGTTTTGTAAGCTTAGACACTTCTCTTTAGAGTTATTTTTTGAAAAGGTTCAACAACTCCACATTTATGTCGAATAAAGTAAAAATTTGTGAAATATTTCACTCCATCCAAGGCGAAGGAGTAAATGCGGGAGTTACCGCTGTTTTCGTACGATTTTTTGGCTGTAATCTCGCGTGCAGTTGGTGTGATACGAAAAACTCATGGCATCCAAATCATGCCAACTTTGAAGAAATTAAACTCGAAAATATTGTCAAAAAAATTAAATCTTTCAACAGCTCACATATTATTTTTACGGGCGGAGAACCAACCCTTTTCCAAAAAGAAATACGAAAAATTACAGAAAAATTAGCCAATAACCATACTTATGAACTCGAAACCAACGGTTCATTCCCCATAGAAGATGACTTTTGGCAGACGATTAACATTTCTCCCAAGTTAAAAAATTCAGGAAACAAACCCTACAAAATCAAGGCCCATAATTTCCCTCAAAAAACCTGGTGGAAGTTTGTTATTGAGAATGAAGAAGATCTCACCGAAATCCAAGCGATGCAAAAACAATATAATATTCCTGACAATAAAATACTCCTGATGCCTCAAGGTATTACTCAAAAAGAAATCGAATCAAAGTCCTCTACTATTATTGAAATCTGTAAAAAATATAATTTTCGATTTTGCCCAAGATTACATATTGCGTTAGGATTACGATAAAATGAAAAAAGGCTTAATCATTCTCTCTGGTGGACTCGACTCCACAACGCTCATGCATTACTTAGCTTCAAAAAAATATGCATTAAAAGCTATTTCTTTTGACTATGGGCAAAAACATGACCGAGAAATCGAATGTGCTAAATGGCAGTGTAAGTCCCTTAATATCCCCCATGAAATCATTTCACTCGACTTTATAAATCAGTGCTTCAACAGTTCCCTCCTCCAGTCCGGAGAAACCATTCCAGAGGGACACTATGAAGATGAAAATATGAAATCAACTGTCGTCCCCAATCGAAATATGATTTTAATTTCTATCGCGGCAGGGTACGCTATTTCTCATAATATTGAGAATATCTTTTACGGTGCACACAGTGGCGACCATACGATTTACCCTGACTGCCGACCAAAATTTATCACTAGTTTACAAAAAACTTTAAAATTATGCGATTGGCAAAATATCAATCTCAAAGCTCCTTTTCAAAATATGGATAAAGCTGAAATCGTGAAAATTGGAAATGATCTCAATATTGACTTCACACAAACGCAAACCTGCTATAATGGAGCGGAAAAAGCCTGTGGAAAATGTGGAAGTTGTGTAGAACGATTGGAGGCGTTTCATTTAAATAATCTCGAAGACCCATTAACATACATATAACTAAAAAATAACATGGACAAGCTCAAATCCCTCGGTAATAAAACCACCTACAAACTCGATCAACCCGATGAAAATATATTAGAAACCATTGAAAACGTTGCAGGTGATACGGTTGTCCCCTTCCTCTGTCACGAGTTTACTTCTATTTGCCCAGTAACTGGACAGCCTGATTTTGCCAAATTTGAAATTGTGTATGTTCCCGATAAAAAAGGTATCGAATCAAAAAGCCTAAAACTTTATCTTTTTTCTTTTCGAAATCATGGAGAGTTCCACGAAGACGTAACCAACCGAATTATGGAAGATATTTTTGCAAAAATAAATCCGAAATTCATTCGTGTTTGGGGTGACTTCAATGTCCGAGGCGGCATCGCTATTAAACCAATGGCGTTGAAATTCCGTGATGATATCTCCGACAAAGAAAAAGAAAGTATCAACATCAAAATGGAAAACTATGATCGGATTAGGAAGTTTGATTTTTAAGGGAGGAAAGTGTTTGCAACTTCATCCTTTTTGATATAAGAATAATAAAAAATATGATTACTATTTATATCTATTCATTGGTCAGCGTGATACTGGTAAGCCTTATTTCTTTGGCTGGGGTATTTACTCTGTCGCTTAATGAAAAAACACTACAAAAATATACTTTTCTATTGGTAAGTTTAGCTGTTGGGGCGTTGCTCGGTGGGGCTTTTATTCATTTGATACCAGAGTCTTTTGAAACCATCGCCAATCCGATGATTGTTTCGCTTGCCATCATTGGAGGAATTCTTTTGTTCCTCGTTTTGGAAAAGTTTTTACACTGGCATCATTGTCATGGTCATGCCCATGGAAATCAGAGCTGTGGGGAAAAAAAGATACATCCTGTCGGACACATGATCTTGATTGCGGATGGTATTCACAATTTCATTGATGGTATTGTGATTGGAGCTGCTTATTTAATCAGTATTGAGGTTGGGATGGCTACTACCATCGCGATCATTCTCCATGAGATTCCACAAGAGATCAGTGATTTCGGCGTCCTAATTCATGCTGGATACACCAAGACACGAGCCCTTTGGGTCAACTTTCTTTCGGGATTAACCGCTGTTTTGGGAACAATACTTGTTTTAGTTGCTGGTAATTTTAGCCAAAACTTAACGATCTGGTTACCTCCCATTGCTGCAGGAAGTTTTATTTATATCGCGATGAGTGATTTGATCCCTGAAATGCACAAAAAAACTTCACAAAAAGAATCAATTTTCCAAATAATTGCTGTATTTTTCGGGATTGGTATGATGTTTTTGCTCCTCTATTTAGAGTAAAATAGAAAATTTGTTTTAGATCAACTATTGTGACAGGACAAAATTTAGCATTCTAAAACGTTCGTTAATGGCTTTATTTATGACCGTCAATCAATCAGTTTTCGCTTTTATCAATCAGTTTTCAGGGAAAAATAATTTTCTAGATTTTTTTATGATTTCTTTGGCAGAATACACCCCCTATATTTTTCTGCTAATTCTAGTTTCCTACTGGTTTTACAAACGAAACAAATATCAAGACACCGTTTTATATGCAGGATATTCCGTTTTATGCGGTCTTTTGATCAACTATACTATTTCACTTTTTTACGTGCATCATCGCCCCTTTGTCGACGGACTGGGAAACCATTTAGTCGAACATGTACCCGATAATTCTTTTCCTTCTGATCATACGACGTTTATGCTTTCTATCGCCTTTAGTTTTTTATTTTTTACCAAAACACGAACGCTTGGCATTATTTTAACTGTTATTGGCATACTCAGTGGATTTTCTCGAGTTTTTGTTGGTGTTCATTATCCGTTTGATATTTTAGGTTCTATCTTGACCGCCTTCTTCGCGGCATTTTTAGTCTTTTGTTTTCATAAGAAACTTAAAACAATCAATGCTGTTTTTTATAACATTGATAAAATGATTTTTGGAAACTAAAAAAAGTACTCTACAAAAAATTTTCCAAAAAGTCTTAGTAACGGTAAACTTGTATCCGTAAATACTGTGAACCCTAATTTATTCAAAATGCTCGATATCAAAGCTATTCGCAAAAACCCTAAAGAATTTAAAAAAACACTCGCTCGGAAAGGTGTAAAATCATCTCTCATTGATGAACTCTTGACCGTTGATAAAATTCGACGAGACAATCTACAAAAAGTCGAAAAACTAAAAGCTGAGCAAAATGCGGTATCTAAAGAAATCCCAAAGCTGGAAGGCGAAGCAAAAGCAAAGATTTTGTCCGAAATGAAGAAAATAGCCACGGAACGAAAAATTCTAGAAAAAGAATTAGAATCCGCTCAGTCAACTTATAATGAAATACTCAATAAACTCCCCAATCCCCCAAAAGAGACTGCCCCTGATGGTGAAGATGACGAAGACAATGAGGTAATCAAGTTCTTTGGGAAAAAACCAAAATTTGATTTCGAGCCAAAAGAACACTGGGAACTGGCAGAAAAATTGGGGATTCTTGATCAAGAACGAAGTGCTAAAGTTTCGGGATCACGGTTTTATTATATGAAAAACCAGCTAGCCATTCTTCAACGAGCTTTAATTTTTTGGGCGTTTATGGAAGTACAAAAAAAAGACGGATTTATACCTGTTATACCCCCATTTATGACCCGAAAAGAAGCCATTCAAGGCACAGGATTTTTTGATAAAGACCAAAACTATGTGGTCAATCCAGGCGACGACGATCTCTATCTCATTGGAACCAGTGAAGTTCCCATGACGAGTTATTTTAGTGGAGAAATTCTGGAAGAATCAGAGCTCCCTCATAAATTTGTCGCCTATAGCCCATGTTTTCGAAAAGAAGCGGGAACGTATGGAAAAGACTCCAAAGGCATCCTACGAGTACATCAATTTGAAAAAATCGAAATGATGATCTTCTGCCTACCCGAAGATTCTGTCAAAATGCACGAACTTCTCCGTGAAACCGAAGAAGAAATTCTACAAAAACTGGGGATTCACTACCAACTGGTCAATGTTTGTTGTGGTGATCTTGGGATTTCAGCTTCTAAGAAATACGACATCGAAGCATGGCTTCCAGGACAAAATGCTTATCGAGAAATGACCTCAACTTCTATTTGTGACGATTTTCAAGCTCGACGACTCAATATCCGAGTACGACGGAAAAACGGAACAATTGAATACCTACACACACTCAATGGAACAGCGACTTCCTCACGTCCACTCATTGCTATCATGGAGCAATTCCAGAATGCGGATGGATCCATTGATATTCCAGAAGTCCTACAACCACTTTGTGGATTCACGAAAATTGAGGCAAAGTAGCGTATATTTTCAAAAATCATCTCGATCTCAAAGATGAAATTCAAAAGCAGGAGCAATCTTAATAATTTAGATCCCTCCTGATCTTGTATGTTAGATTATTGTCGGGAGGATGGATGATTTTTAGTTTATTTCAGACGGGTTCAATACTCATTACAAAAACTTGTCGCCTTGTTTTCTCGTAACCCTACCATCTCTTTTTAACTCCTATCTATAATATTCCCCCATCCCCCATACCAAAAATACCGATTAAAAGTCCTAAAACACCAAACCCCATCCCAATAATCCAAAATCGCATTACAATCTGCGTTTCTGACCATCCCTTCGCTTCAAAATGGTGATGAATTGGTGCAATAAGAAACAGTTTTTTACCAAAGTGTTTTTTCCAAAAAAGTTGTAGGACAACCGAAAGCGTTTCAAAAACAAAAATCGCCCCAACAATCGCAAGAATAAAAATAGCATTAGTCATAAGAGCAATAACTCCCAACGTCGCTCCCAAGGCAAGTGACCCTGTATCCCCCATATAAATCCTTGCGGGTGGGACATTATACCAGAGAAAAGCAATCGTACTAGCAGCCACAATCGCACAAAATGTCGCTAAAATCGGTAATCCATAAAAATACGCAATAACCGCAAAGGTAGCATAAGCAATTGACAAAAGCCCTCCGGCCAACCCGTCTAAGCCATCCGTCAAATTAACCGAATTAGAAACACCAACGAGAATGAAAATAAATAAAGGGAGATACCAATACCCAATACTGAAATCCCCTATTCCGGGAACATGAATCGGAAAGGTTATCCCATATTCTAGCTTAAAAACAAACCAAATAGCCCCCATTAAAGCAAAGAAAAACAAACTCCAAAATTTCACTCTTGCCGATAATCCTTTTTGTGCTGACCGTTCCGTGATATTGAGATAATCGTCTACAAGCCCTAAAAAGCCAACACCAAAAAGCGTAAGGATCGGTAAATAGGTTTCTCCTCTATTGAGCAGAGAGTGATCCATAACCCCAAAATAAGACAAAACCCTCGAAAGAATAACCGTTGATAATACCGCAAAAATAATAACCGCCCCGCCCATAGTGGGAGTCCCTGACTTATGAGCATGTAGCGCGGCAAACAGTTTAGCTTTTTTCCCCACCACATCTTCACTTCGAATTTTTTGGGTTAATTTGTACCGTTGAATAAATCGAATAAAAGTAGGATAAATAAAAATCCCAATAATAAACGCCACAAAGCTATAGCCCAGAATTTCGATAAGATTTTGAATATGAATGGAGTTCATTTTGAGTACTTGGTTGTAAGGAAAGCAAAAACCGTGAAAAATATAAGACTCAATGGCGTCATGTCAAACAGCGTTGCCATATTGACGAGTAAAAAACTCACGCCCACAAAAATTCTTGCTATCCCTCGAACCGTAAAAAACAATGTCACCCAAAACCCCAACGCCAAAACCAAACCGATCACTCCCATTTGGACGAAATAGTCGGCAAAAATATTTTCGGCAATAGGGGCCGAATCATCATTATACTGAGTTAAATTTCGAATCCGAGCCGCTGGACCATAATCGCCAAGACGACCTAAAAATGGATGTTCTAACCCCTCTGTAAATGCCTGAAGTGGTCGTGTTATATGTTCGTTATCACTTACCCGCGTGAGAGATTGTGAAAAATAAAAATCTGATAAGTTTAAATCTTGAGGAATGGTTTTTAGTAAAATACCTTTGAGGAGTGCTAATCCGACAATCATAATAAGTAATAACTTTGAATACCAAAGAACCTTATCAATCATCGAAACATTTTTTTTACCTTTTCGCGTACGACACCAATAATATATTCTTCGAAGTAAAAAGAATAACAAAGCCCCCCCGACTACCGATCGTGATCCACTCTGATAAAGCCCAAAAAAGAGAATACTCATCAACCCATAGTTCACAATCTTCCATCTTTGAACTTCAAACCTAAAACCTAAAACTAATAAAAACAACGCCACAAAGAGTAAATGTCCAAATTCCACAGGACCACTCGCCCCGCCCTGCATACGAATAAACCCATCAGCTGTTTGGTGGTAAATCGGTGTAGTCTGCCCTGGAACCCATGATGAAATCGTAGTTGAATAAAAATTCTTTAATACCTCAAAACCTCCCCCAAATTTCCCCCAAAGACCAAATAAGACAGAAAATGTCGACGAGATAATAAAAATGTCGGAAAATCGTTTAAAAACCTGACTCTTTTTTTTCCCCAAGTTTTGCACTAAGACCGAAACTAAAATAAATACCAAAAATCCTAAACCTAAATACCGAGCCGATATAATTGAGTAATAATTTTGATCAATTAAAACTAATACCCCAAGCCAAATAAGAAATAGTATCGCCCAAACGATTGGTCGTGCAAAACTTATTTTTCGCCAATTTCCTACGTTAATTCCTTTATTTTTTATAATCCTAAATTGTTCCCAGCACGCAATGAGTAAAAGTAATAACACCACGACTTCTTTCCAGTATCGAGTACCCTCTGGGGAAAAAACCGTTATCACCCCATGCCAAGGGAGCAATAATGCCAGTGTGTAAAGAAGAATGATCGTAATTTTTGACATAATTTAACAGTTTATATTCCCAACAGTGCTTTTTTCTACCGCTCTTATCATAGTTCACTCCCCTTTTTTTTAAAACTTCTTTGTAAAGTAAAATTTTTTTTAATACTTTATTTATTAGAGTAGAGTGTGTATTAACCAGTGATTCAGTGATATATAGAATGAATTCAAGTAGTAATCCGACCACTTTAGTTAGAAAGCGTTAAAAAGGAAACT
>CAYXXA010000030.1:1963-11293 GCA_964468965.1 uncultured Candidatus Peribacteria bacterium | reverse complement strand
ATGAGAAAGAGTGGCCAAAGAATCCAAAGAATAGAATCGAAAAATATTCGTCCAAACTCTGCCCGTATAAAGTATTTTGAATTTCGAGAAAAGGTGTCTCTTACTAGTTTCTGTGGAGTATAGGGAACCGTAAATTTTTCATCAGGGGTAGCGAGTAAAACGATACCACCGATAAACATTATAAAAGCGCCAAGGTACGTAACGTAATCAAACCCAAAAAAACTAGTAACAATAGCTCCAGCAATAGGAGCAATAACAGCACCTGCCATAATGGCAATTTGCATCCAGGCCATAGCACCACCTTGTTTTTTTTGATTCATATGTTTGGCGATAAAAATATCATAAGCTACATTTGAGGTATCCTGAAAGAAAGCTCTAATGATAAATACAGGCATCAATACCATCATGGACAGTTCAAAGTTTTCTGTTAAGAGAAGCGGTAATATCAGGTAGAATATGAGTGAAAAGAAGCTTTTAGTAGAAATACTATGCTTGATTCCAGTCTTTTCGATAAACTTCGTAATAAACGGATGCATTACAAAAAAGGGAATTTGTCTCAGGAAAAAGAAAAATAATATTTGCCATATTTCATAATGCAAAGTGGAAAACATAAAGAAGACAATAGAAATAGCCATAAGATCTCGTCCTAGTTGCATTGCAAGTTGAAAGACACCAAGCTCTAGAATTTCTTTATCAATCGCTAGATGAAAAAGATGCTCAAATCCGGAGGTTATTGACTTTGTATGGATCATTTTTCTATTTTTTATTTTTGTGCGACTAAATTATTTAAAGTATTTTGAGCAAAATAATTTAGTTGATTTTGGTTCTTTTGGTAGGCTAACATCGCCTCGGCTTCTTTCTGATGATACTCTTTTTTTACCCCAAGTATTTCGTTTAGTTTGGCTCTTGTTTTTGGTCCGACGTTTCCAGCACCGCGACTGTTTTTGTCTTTAATAATATTATTGGCAATCTGAAATTCGATAAGAGCTGATTTTGTCACGTTTCCAAAATATCCTGTTGGCTGGTGATTCATGAACTCTTGTTGAATTAAAACTTCTTGTAGACGAAGAACATCAGCATTTCGTTTTCCTTTTTGTATGCTTTTCTCAAAATTGAAAGATTTCCACTTCTCGGATACCTTTTGTTGAACTAGTTTTTTATACAAAATATCTTCAAATAATTTTCGTGTTTGTGGCCCAAACGATCCAGCGCCATAATCATTTTGACTTTCCAAAATGAAATTTTTAATCTGAAATTTGATAACAGCTTCTTTTGTTTTTTTACCAAATGTACCAGTAATAGGACCATCAAATAATCCTAAAGTTGATAGTCCTTGTTGTAATTTTTTGACTTCTTCTTCATTGACAACGCCAAGATAAAGGTTTTTTGAAAAATAAATCTTTTTAGGTAAATCGAGGAGTTGTCCAATGGGCGTTACGGCTTTAAAATTAACAGCCACGTTTACATCAGCACTAGCGGGATATATGGTTCCCGTTACATGATCAACACCAAGCTGAAGGGCTCGAAGTAGTCCTTCTTCTCCATATCCCATCCAGAGATCAAGACGGTCATTTTTAGCGAGTTTTCGTTCTCCTTTATGAACAATAGCACCTCCTCTATCATGAACAACTCCACAGCCAAAATTTGGTAGACAAATTTTTGTACCAAAAGCATAGGTTGATGGAGCGGCAATCATACCAGGGTAGACCTCTGTTCCATCTGCTCCACGAAGACCCTCTCCATTTAGTAGTATTTCCGACTCATAGCTTCCAGTAATATAAAAGTCTTGATTTGGGAGTGGTGAGTAGTAGCCGGTTATGGTAAAATTCCGTTGAATACCTTCTGTAGCGAGAGCATTGCTGTTAAATAGACCAACCGATAACACGATCATTCCCAAAATTTTATAGAAAAATCCTTGATGTACTTGTTTCTTTCTTTCGTTAAAGGCAACGCGAGAAGCTCGAGCGGTTTGTTCTTTACACTTTCGTTCGATATTGAGTTTTTGTGTTTTTCGCATTAGGCTTTTTCAATTAGTAAATTTTGTGATTTTTGAGTTTTGCGTTATATGTCAAAATATCCGATCATTATATCAGATTTATCACTATTTTTCAAGCTTAATCCTGCCGTAAATAGATGGAGTATTGGGTTATAAAAAAACCACTGTTTTTAAGCAGTGGTTTTTTTTATTTTAAAGATTTGTATCACTATCGTGAATAGGGCCAAGTGTGGTAATACCTCATAGTTGCAGACGGCATGTGTTTTGGAACACTATAGTAACGAGTATCTTTATCGATATTTATGAGTTGATTGCCATAAATATATCGAGGATTCCCATTTGAATAGACTCTAAAAGCTTTACCGTAGTATTTATGCCATACTTGTGGTCTGTACTCATTATGATAGGTAGGGGTTCCATAATAGGTTTGGTAATTTTTGTTTCGATTATAATGGTAGGTATTATCATAAGTGTTGTATCTAGTTCCTCCATTGCAAGAGTAAGTCAGACTCCGTGGGTCATTCTGCCTATAGCGAGTATAGTAGATTGGAGGATTTGTATGGCATCGATAACTGGTGTAGGTGTTTTGTCCGTAGGGCGTATGGCAGTGGTAGCCACTACCATCAGTATGGCAGCCAGAGTGATTGGTGAAGCCTTGGTGTGCGAGTGTCGTTGTGCCGAATAAAGTAAGGACAAATAGTGAAAGCCGAAGTAAGTTTTTCATGAGTTATTAAAAAATAAAAAAGTCCATAAGTAAGGAAGTCTTTTTTTATTTATTTTGTTTTTTTAAGAATAGGGTGTGGTAATGTATTTTTCAATTGTTTCAAGTTTACTAAGATTAGGG
The DNA here is from genome assembly GCA_964468965.1 of uncultured Candidatus Peribacteria bacterium. Taxonomy (GTDB): domain Bacteria; phylum Patescibacteriota; class Gracilibacteria; order UBA4473; family UBA4473; genus JALWQU01. Next base: position 8,453 of record CAYXXA010000030.1, on the reverse strand, counting down.
AATGTTTTGTATTTATATATTTAATTCACGTAGAGATTTAACCTTAAAAAAATTTTAAGTTAGAGCAAAATACTTTTATTGGGTAATACTAGTAGAAAGGAGAATTGAATAATATTTATCGCAACTGGTCGGAACTCGTTTCTTTTATTTTTTCAGGACGGAGATTCTCAATTTGTTGTTTGATACCTTCATCAAGACTTATTGATGGTTTAAATCCGAGTATTTTTGTAATTCTAGAAATATCGGCATGTTGGGCAGCGATATAATTTTCTTTAACGGGGTTTTCGATATATTGAGCCTCTATATCTGTTTTAAGATATTTTCGGATAACACGGATCATATCATTGAGAGAGGTGCCTTCGCCTCGTCCAATATTAAAAACCATTGAACCTAATTTTTGTTCACACTCCATAGCAAGTGTTATTCCCTGAACAATATCAGCAACATTGGTAAAATCTCTTGTCTGAGTCCCATCACCATAAATGATAGGTGCGACACCTCGTGAAAAATCCCAAATAAACTGAGAAATTAAGTTGGCGTATATGCCTTTGGCTTCTTCATTTGGTCCATAGACAGACATAAATCGGAATCCAACCGTTTCCATTTCTGGAAATTCTTGATGATAGGCTTCACAGGCGTTTTCATAAAAGAGTTTTGAAACAGAGTAGTGGTTCGTAGGGAAAACTTTCTTCTCTTCACTTAGCGGTAATTCCTGATTTCCATAAATGGAAGACGTAGAGGCGTAGCAAAAACGTTTGGCTCCACATTCTCGTGCAAATTGTAGGGTTTCAAGAAAGCTATTGATGGCATTTTTATAGGCCCAAATATAGTTTTCACCAGCAAACATAGGCGCACTAGATGTCCCAGCAAGATGAAGAACATAATCGAATTGGTGACCGCACTTTTCAAGATCGGTTCGATTACTAGCATCACCTTTGACAAATTTTATCTCAGGATCAAGGTTGTCGGTATCACCGAGAAAGAGATTATCTAGAACCACAATATCAAACTTATCCTTATTTATATTGCAAAAATTAGAGCCAATAAATCCGGCTCCACCAGTTACGAGTACTTTCTTTTTCATTGATTGTATTGTAGATATTTTTTTGGAAATGCGGAAGTGAATTTAACCTTATTTCAATTGTTAGTTATTTCTTTTCATATTGGTACTTAATAAAATAGTTAACAAGGTTATAAGAATGCGATTTTATTTACACTAAAAGCTCAACGATCGTTGAGCTTTTAGTGTTATTTTTCGTTATGCTTAGGCATCAGCCGAACCGGGAAGTTCAACCTTGATACCAACACCCATGGTAGAGTTGATAGAAATATTTTTAATGTATTCTCCTTTTTGTCCAGCAGGTTTCACTTCTTCAATTGTTTTAATCATCGCTTTAAGATTTTCTATAAGCTTCTTTTCCCCAAAAGAAAGTTTTCCGAAAATAGTATGAATGATTCCAGATTTATCATTTCGAATTTCTAGTCGTCCAGCTTTCAGTTCTTCGACAACTTTTGCAACATCTGGAGAAACGGTTCCGGCTTTTGGACTTGGCATAAGTCCTTTTGGACCAAGAACTCGAGCAGCTTTGGCGAGATGCCGCATCATATCTGGAGCGGCAACGACAACATCGAAGTCTGTCCATCCTTTAGTAACTTTTTCAATAAGTTCTTCAGCACCAGCCTCAATAGCACCAGCTTTTTTGGCTTCTTCTATTTTGTCATCGCTACAAAAAACAACAACTTTTACATCTTTTCCAGTTCCATGAGGAAGTGTTACATTTGAACGAATTTGTTGATCGGCGTGTTTTGGATTAATACCAAGGGTAAAGTGAACTTCTGCGGTAGGATCGAATTTAACTGTTGAAAGTTCTTTCATTAGTTTTATAGCCTTTTCAACTGGATAACGAGTACTTCGGTCAATTTTTTTGTCAGCGGTTCGTAGTGATTTTGATCGTTTCATTTTTTAAGGGATTAAGTGGTAATGGCGTTTGTGATAAACTCCCACGAGATAATAAATTATTTAACTTTAGGAATAAGTCCCATTTGCTTAGCGGTTCCGGCAATAATCTTAACCGCAGCATCCATATCGTTGGCATTGAGATCTGGCATTTTTATTTTAGCGACATTTTCAAGTTGTTGTCGTGAAATTTTACCAATTTTTTCAGTATTAGGTGTTGCTGATCCTTTTTTAGCTCCAACTTCGTTTTTGATAAGGTCTGAAGCTAAAGGTGTTTTGATTTCAAGTTCAAAGGATTTGTCATCAAAAACGTAACAAATGGCTGGAATTTTATAGCCGTCCTTTTTGAAATCAGCTGTTTTGTCATTAAATTCCTGACAAAAAGCCTGAATATTTACACCGTGTTGTCCAAGGATTGGACCAACGGGTGGCGCTGGTGTAGCTGATCCAGCAACAAGCTGAATTCTAAATTGAGAAGCATATGGTTTACTAGGTGGCATTTTAATAGTTTTTTTAAATAAAAGTAGAAGCAATTATTTTTTGTAAAAAGTGATTGGAATATAGGTATTTTATAGGCTGGTGCAAGTATTTTTTTGGAGAATTTTATAGGTTTTAGTTTTTTAAAATCAAGAGGCTATTTATTGGTTTTTGTTGGGGGTGATTTGTTCTTTGACAGCAGGGACTACGGTGTGCTGGTTCAGAAAATTAGGGGTCAAGTGATGATCCTTTAAAATTTTTTCTCGTGCGGCTTCTAAATTTTGGGGGAGAATGATTACTTTTTGAGGCATATAAATTAAAAAATTATAAAATAAAGGCTAAATGGTTCTTTTGTTTTTATTTTTAATTATTCGTAATTTTTCACACTTCTGTACTTAAATTTTTATGTCTTCAAAGAAGAGGTAATAGAGCACTTATACGCTACACTTTCATGATCACCTGATTAAAGTCGAGTTCGACTGGAGTTTCTCGATCAAAGATCGAAACCATAACGGTTATTTTCGCTTTAGCAGGGTTAACTTCAGAGATAACACCTTCGTAATTGGTAAAAGGTCCTTCCTTAATTTGCACGAGATCGCCAACATTCATCTTGATTTCAGCTGATGGTTCATTAGCTCCCATTCGTCGTTGAATAACACCAAATTCTTCTGGGAGTACGGGAACAGGTGTGTTTCCAGACCCCACAAATCCCGTTACGTTTGGGGTATTTCGTACAACGAACCAAGAGGCATCCGTTACGATCATGCTGACAAGTACATATCCAGGAAAAAGATTTTTTTCAACAATAGCTTGTTTTCCATTCTTGGTCGTTACCACTTTTTCTTTAGGGACAACTACTTCAAAAATATAATCCTGCATATTCATGGACTCTATACGTTGCTCAAGTCCTTTTTTTACGGCATCTTCATATCCTGAATAAGTATGAATAACGTACCATTGTTTACCGAGTGATGAATCTTGTTTGGACATAGTATTTTAAATATTATTTTTATTTAGTTAGTTTAGCTTTTTACTTTGGTTAACGCAAACTCAACACCTACAGTCAAAAGATAGTCGATGATTCCTAAAAAGATCCCAACAAGGAGCATGATGGTTAAGACGAGAATCATGGAATGAATCGCTTGTTTTCGTGTCGGCCAAGTGACATTATGAAGTTCCGCGATACGATCAGTGAAGAAATTTTTTAGTGTTTGCATGGTATAATTGTTTTTATAGATGTGAGTTCTTTATACTCTTAAAAAGCGAGTAAGTCCCTCATTCATCTCTATTTTGTTTAAATAGGACATTAATGTCAAACTTTTCTTGACTATTAGGGTTGCGTAAATATCATCTATTGGCTTTGCCTCTACCATATGGTAGACGCCACTTATTTCTTAACTGTCCAAAAAGCATGAAAAAGTATGAAATTATGGCTATTGTGAAAAATAGTCTCGACCAAACGGCCGCCGAAAAGTTCTGTAATGATGCTCTCGTTGAACGAATCAAAAAAGCAGGCGGGAAGGTAACCTTTACTGATTTTTGGGGTGAACGAGGGTTTGCTTACAAAATTAAACAAATGAAATGGGGTTACTATTATGTAGCTCAGTTTGAACTTGAACCAGAAAAACTAACGGAAATCAAGAGAGAACTGAATATTGAAAATGATCTTGTTCGTTTTATTATCACAACGGTTGATAAAGATGCGGCTGAGCCTCGAAAATATGAAGATATGAAATCAGAATATGAGGCACAGGAAAAAGCTTTTGCAAAAGAACGAGAAGCAGAAAAAGCTCCAAAGCAAAATACAAAGCCAGAAAAACTAACAACTATTCAGGAAACCCCAAAGACAGAAACACCAAAAGTTGACAAAGATGAGCTTGATAAAAAGCTTGATGATATTGTTGCTGATTCGGCACAAGGACTGTAATTAAACAGTTTTTCTTTTATCAATTGATAGTTAACTAAAACACTATCCTCTATTACTTAAAAATTTAACATTTAAATACCATGCCACCTAGACCTAAAAAATTCATTTGCACTTTCTGTAAAAACGGAACAAAACACATTGACTATAAGGATCCAAAACACCTTGCTGGATTTATCACTTACTACCGATCAATTCAGAGTCGTTTCCATACGGGAAACTGCCTCAAACATCAAAAAATGCTCGCTTCAGCGATCAAGAAAGCTCGACAAATGGCACTTCTGCCTGCAGTCCGATACGAGAAGTAATCATCATTGATGAATAAAATAGAAAAAAAGTCTTCATGAAAGTGAAGGCTTTTTTTATTTCTAAAAAGGCGCTATTAAAATATAAAGGTAAATAGCCTTTTCTTCAAAAAAAGCTAGTAACAGCTAATCTAGTCAATATCAAAAACCTGTCTTAAGAGTCGATCACCCCATTTATAGGCAAATTCTTTGTTTTTATTATTGAAATCCCGTTTTACAAAAGAGATCATGGTTTGTCCTGCGATTTCTCGAATGCGAAGGTTTTTCTCATAAATACCTCGTAGAGCAGGATCAAATTGAAACTGAATATCCTTTTCTTCACACAGGGAGATGAGGTTGAGAGTGTGTTCAAATGCATCACACTGGATAAGTGCTGTTATTTTTTCACGATCGCAGATGGTTTCAAGTTTATTGAGTTTTCCAAGAATCTGATGACCTTTTATTTTCTTTTCCAGTCCATAAGGATCGATAACCCCAATGACCTTATAAGGCGTATAGGGATTTGATTCAATCGCTTTAATGAGTTGTTCGGTAGTTCTATTAGCCCCAACGATAAGGGTTCGATAAATATTTTTATCTTGTTTTTTATGTTGGGCGATGATGGTTCGAAAAATAAACTGTGAAGTAAAGAGAAGACTCGTTCCAAGCAAAACAACATAAAAGTTAATAAGTCGAGAAAAGAAAAGTTCTTGCTGAAAAAAATAGATAACGATCAGAGCTGAAACCGCTATAATACCACCGATAAGTGCCAAAATCGCATCAAACCAAATGCGTTTACCAGAACGAATAGGTAATCGATAGTATTTGGTTAAAAACAAAAAACCACTCCAGAGAAGAGCACACAAAAAACTAATAAGCGCAAAGGGTTCAAGTGGAAAATCATTTGAAATGATCCATCCAACGCGTAGTCCATAGGCGATTAAAAAAGCGAGATAGATAAGCAAAAAATCTATGATAATTTGTATTGATCGCCAAAGTATCCATTTTTTAAGCATTTGTCTCAATTATCAATGATTGAAACAGAATAATCAATGAAAATTAAAAAGTTATGGGGTGAGTTGGAAATTTACCCCACCATCAAATACTCCCCCCGTAACAGCGGTTGGAATTTTATTATTCGTCGTACACTCAACATGATTAAAAGAGTTTGTTGTTCCAGAATAGTTGAGTTTTCCCGGAATTTCTTCGATACACGTGGCGATGAGAAAATCACTACCCATTGAAAAATACCAATACTGATAGCCTCGTTGAGAATTGGGGATTTCAATATCTTGTTTCTTTAAAATCGTTTTTATCTGATTGTCTGTTGTTGGCGTTGTTCCATCGGTAATGGCATCATATGGATAGGCTTGTTGATTGGAGCTTCTGGAAGCAATCATCCCTACACCTATATTATGGATAGCCGATATTCGTTTGCTATCACGAGCTTTGACAAGATGCCCCTTAAAAAGGGGGATTGCAATCGTGGCTAAAATCCCAATAATAACAATTACAACAAGAAGCTCTATGAGTGTGAATCCGTTTTTTTTTATTTTCATTTTTTTTAGATGATAAAAAATGAAAATTATAAATCAAATTGTTTACGTCCTAAAGAAAAAAAGATCTCCCGTAGGAGATCTTTTTTTGAAAGAAAGACTAAACCACTATACTAGGTAAAGGGAGTAGCTGTTTCGTCTCCTGCAGCACCATCAATATTGGTGTCTGGTACAGCTTTATTTGCGCAGGTAGCTCCTTCAACAGCTGTTTTAGCTGTTGAGGTTCCAGCAGCAAATGGCTTTCCAACACCTCCATTTTCTTCAAGACAAGTGGCAATAGCTAATTCACTAG
>CAYXXA010000030.1:0-1863 GCA_964468965.1 uncultured Candidatus Peribacteria bacterium | reverse complement strand
GATTGTAGCGATATTAGATACGGCACCTTTTCGTTCTGAGTCACGAGCTTTTTTGAAGTAACCCGTAAATTGAGGGATGGCAATAGTTGCCAAGATTCCGATGATCACGATCACAACGAGAAGCTCGATGAGCGTGAAACCTTGTTTTTTTGTTTGCATTTTTAACAGTGATTAGAAAATAAAGAAGTTAAAAGCACCGTGACTATACTTTAAAACGATATTTGTAATCAAATTTTTTGTTCATAAATCACTTGATAAAATAAGGGGAAAATGTTTATGCATTATTTTTTACAGAAAATAATTTAAGGGGCTATCTATTTTGAAGTTTCTTATCAGCCATTTTATTAAAGCCTCTTAATTCAAATAAGCGTATTGAGGACATTTTCAATACTTGGTTCTTCTTTTTCTTCAAATTTAGTTCCTGTCATTTTTTCATAAAGATCAATGTACTTTTGAGCAGCACCAAGTCGTATCTCGTCTGTTAGATATTTTGAGGGATTTTCATCACTATTAACATCGTATCCAGCCTTGACAATTAGATTTCGAACGAACTCTTTGTCCAAACTTTGTGGTTCTTGTCCGTTGGCAATTCGTTCTTCATAGGTATCAGCGATCCAATATCGAGAAGAATCAGGGGTATGGACCTCGTCGATAATCATTAGCTCACCCTTTTCGTCTATCCCCATTTCGTATTTTGTATCAACTAAAATCAATCCTCGTTTAGCCGCAACTTTTTGTCCATGGGCGAACATTTTCAAAGCATATTCACGTGCTTTTTCCCAAATTTGTTCAGGCGTATATTTATCAGAAAGTCCATTGAGGTGTCCACCTTCAATTACCTCTGTTTCTGAGATATTTTCATCGTGTTGTCCGATTTCGGTTGGTTTTGTTGTCGGTGTTATGAGATAGTCAGTAAATGGTGTATTTTTTTTCATTCCTTTAGGCATTTCAATACCGCAAATTTTTCGATTATTATACTGATAAGCATACCAAGCAGATGTTTTGGTAGATCCGGTTAGGTAGCCACGTACGATTATCTCGACAGGCATGACTTTGGCATTTTTAACTACCGAAATGTTGGAGTGAGGAACGGATAGTAGATGGTGGGGAATACCAAGCTTAGAGACTTCTGTGAACCACCAAGCGGCGACTTGATTGAGAACGGCGCCTTTCATTGGAATGGTTCCAAGTATGAAGTCAAAAGCACTGACTCGGTCGGAGACAACAATAGCTCTATTTTTTGGAAAAATAAAGGTATCGCGAACTTTTCCGTGATGAACCGCAATGGCTTTATCAAAATGAGTCTTGTTGATAGTATTGTTGAGATCGATTTTCATGAATTTTATACTGGTTATTTTACAGTGAATATGTTATAATATTCTGATAAATATGCAAAAATTTTATTTTCAGTCCGTTACGCCTGAAGGAAAACAGATTTCTGGATATATTTCGGCAATGGATGCTGGAGAAGCTCGACAAAAGTTGAAGGATAGTAAGCTTTCGATTCTAACGTTAGAAAAGAGGAATACTGACGTACCTGCTGATACGAATGTGAAGGTTTTTGAGTTTGAGGCAGAAAATCAAGAAAAGAAAATTGTAAAGGGAAGTATTGAGTCGCCTGATATGTATGAGGCTTTCAAAAAACTACGAAAAAACTACAAATTTAATATTCACTTTCTTGTTCCTGCGGATCTTCCACTAGAGGAAAAAGAACGTCTTAAAAAGGAACCCATTAATCCAGATTTTGAAAAACGTTTAACTATTGAAAACCAAAATGAAGCAAAAAAATTAAAAAAGAAACATGGAATAAGATCAGAAAGTGATGAAGATGAAACGGAACGGATTCTTAAGTATCGGGAGGAA
>CAYXXA010000029.1:0-11625 GCA_964468965.1 uncultured Candidatus Peribacteria bacterium | reverse complement strand
TAACGTTGTATAAATTCCCGCTGGACCGGCTCCGATAATGGCGATCTTTTTCATGAGTGTACTCTAATGAAATTAAGACAAGACGAAACTATTTATTGATATCAATGTTGATTGTTGCATCTCTTCTTCCGACATTTTTTCGGATAGCACAACCGATAACGATATTATTTCCAGGAAGTTTATTTGAAAATTCCCAAATTCCCCATTCATCTAGACCTACATCGGTTAGTGACTCAACGATTGGGATAGGGTTATCATTGTTTTTTTCGGGAAAACAAAATTCTCCTTTTGATTGCAGATAAGACCAGGTGTTAGCATTGAGGATAAATCGTCCATTTCCAAATTCATCAGCGGGGATAGGAATGATCTCGCCATCTTTGATATGGTTTTCTTGATAACTTTCAGTTAGATTGCTTTGTTTAGAGGAATATGATAAAAGTTTATCTTCCAGAGCAGCAATATGAGCAATGGGTAAGAAAGCCTTTGATCGAAATTGAGTCCCTTTTGAGGTGTTCTTAATGCCTTTTCCCTCAATATCGAGTATTTGTTGTACAGAGTGTACTTTTCCCTGAAAAAACTTCATGAGCCATTCGACTACTTCTGGTCCATAGACAACCATTTCAGGAATATTATCATCTTCAAAGTTTAGATAATACAGGTAGTCTTCTGCGGCCTTTGATTGTGTTTCAGTTTTTGCCCGTGGAGCGGCATTTAGGGCTACTGGTGTATTTGAGATACGAGATTTTTCGTATGGGACATCGGGTTTAAGATTTTCGCTAAGAGTTGTTGCAACCGTAAAGGCAACCTGTAATGGATTTTGTAATCCACCTGTTATTTCAGCAGAGTATCCGTGTTGACGGTAGACCTGCTTAATTCGTGTTTCGGTGTCGGGTCCTTGTGGACCAGCACAATCGGTAAAATGTCGTAATGTTGGTGTGTTTTCCATTGCTTAATAAAAATTTTAAATAATAAAAAAATCCTCAGCTCAGAGGCCAAGGAAAATATTTTCTAAAAATTAGACAATACTCACTTCGACCTCCGAGTTTCCTCGAACATCATCATAAGCATCATCATTGTATTTTTTTGCATTCCAAATCGATCTTAGACTTAAATACTAGATATGTCAAAAATTTTTGTTTATTTTTAATTTATGGATAGTCTGTAAGATGAATCTCTAAGTAAATTAAAAACTTAATCTTATGAAATATTTTCCTCATTTCCTGCTCGCGGTGTTTATTCCGTTTTCTATTTATCTAGGTATTGATCCCGTAGATCGAGCAACATGGTGGGCGGAAAATATTCCTGTTTGGGCCGTCGTATTTGGACTAGTCGCAACCTACCATAAATTTAAATTTTCCAGTTGGGCTTACTTTTTTATGGCGTTTTGGATCTTTTGGCACACCGTTGGTGGGCATTATACATTTGCCAAAGTGCCTTTTGATCTGGTTAATGAGTTTTTTGGTTGGGAGCGTAATATGTTTGATCGGTTTGGTCACTTTATGATTGGATTCTTTGCTTATCCGATTATGGAATTCATTGTCCGAAAGAAAATGAGTAAAAGTATGTTCTTTTTATTTTTATTTTCCTTATTTTCGATTGTAACGTTGGCGGCCTTTTACGAACTTTTTGAATGGCAGTATGCGGTAATGTTTGGGGGTGATCAGGCAGCAGATTTCCTGGGGTCTCAGGGGGATATCTGGGATGCTCAAAAAGACATTTTATCAGATACTTTGGGAGCGTTATTTGTTCTTATTTTTTATTGGGGATTTGGAGCTGAATTGAAAAAAAGTAAGTGGAAGTTCTGGAAGTAAACTAGCGTTAAGGCCTTTAAATTTACCGTCTAGCGAGAGGCTGTAGTCTTTAGGTAGAATCTTGAGAGAGGATAAATTAAGTTTTTTTATATACTTTGTACTTTTCTTTTATTATATATTATGATATAATTACTAGATATTTTATTAACTATAACAAAAAATGAAAAACAAAATTTGGCTGTCACTTTTAATTCTACCACTAATAACAGCGTGTGAATTTGTAAAGCAGGAGGTTCCTCGTAAACCTGTGGTAAAGAAAACGATAGAACAGGAAAATGAGGAGATATTAAGGAATATGAAAATTGAAATCCCAAAAGTAAAGTATGGGGAATACAAGACCAAGGGAGAAACAGGAGAAACTTATTCTGATCCCAATCGGATGCAGTTGGGGGAACCTGTTGAAAAAGTACTAGATCAGATATCTATTGAGGAAAATTAAAAAAACTAGAAAATGAAAATACTAAAATTTCTGTTTCCGGCACTTGCGTTGATATTTATCACGCAACAAACAACCTTTGCGACCTCCTGTCCAGGGGTCAATAGAGCATCGCATCCATATGGATTAAGTTATGCTGCATTTGATTGTTATACGGATAATTATTGGATTGACGATAACTATGGAGGTGGTCAACGAGAACAGAATTTTATTCGGATACGAAAAAATAACACTGGACAGTTTAGTAATTCTGTTACGCTTAGTAAGGCTGGAGATACGGCTTTAGTTTTTATCTATGCACATAATAGTGGGAAAGAAGACACGTATCCTGCGAATAATGTAAAGATAAGTCTTGATTGGTCGAACTTAGCAAATGTAAAAGGAGTGATTTCGGCGGACAATACAAACCCGAGGTCGGTAGATGATAATGTGACTATTAATCTTGGGTCGAATTTAAAATTGCGACCACTGAGTCTTTATTATAAGGGAACGAAGATTCGAAACCTTGATCCAGACTCAACAAGAGTTGAGATAGGTATTAATTCTTTTAATTCAAGTTATAAGAATGCAAAATACTTTTTTGTATCATTTGGAGTCATAAAAGAAGAACCGCCTAAGGTGCCAAAGATTTCAGTTGCAAAAGTAGATGCAAACGAGGGGGAAGATCAAGATGGGGTAAATGGAAGTAAAAAAGGAAATATTCAATTTGATAAGGAAACAAAGACTGTTTTTGCCGCAGAAGATTCACAAACGATCCAAAAGGGAAAGCGATCAAAGTTTAAAATAATTGTAAAGAATAGTGGAGAGGCTCCACTTAAAGATGTGGTGCTGACAGACGCCAAAGCCCCAAACTGTAATCGAACAAGTACTCAAACAGCTGCACTGATACGAAAAGTTGGAAATAGAGATACCCTCCTCGATCCAGGGGAGATGTTTAGTTATGGGTGTGAAAAGCCAAGTATTCAGAGCGGATATGTGAATGAGATACAGGTGACAGCTGTAGGTGCTGGTACGGATAAACGGACAGTCCATTCGGGGGATCGGACGGAAGTCTTAGTTGAAGATTCTGGAACAGCCTCAATTAGTGTAGCGAAAGTGGATGCCAATCCAAAAGATCAAGATGGTGTAAATGGAAGTAAAAAAAGAAATATAGAATTTGATAATGCGGGGAAGACACAGTTTACACCAAAGGACTCACAATTGGTTAATAAAGGAGAAGCATCTCGATTTAAAGTAATCGTGAAAAATACAGGGGAAGTTGGTTTGACCAATGTTATTTTATCAGATCGATTTGTCCCCAATTGTAATAGGAACGAATCACAAACAAGGGGATTGATTCGAAAGAGGGGGAATAAGGATGTGACGTTAGATCCTGGAGAGTTTTTTAGCTACTTTTGTCAAAAAGCAAGTACAAAATTGAAGTATGTAAATTCAATAACGGTCTCAGCAAAAGCAAACGGAAAATTGATTGGATCAAGAGATCGAAGTGAAGTAGTTATTAAAGTAGATAATGGGTTCTGTGGAGATGGTAAAAAAGGGAAGGGAGAACAGTGTGATGATGGAAACGATTCAAATACCGATACGTGTAATAATTCTTGTAAATTAACAACATGTGGTGATGGGATTATACAGAATCCAAATGGAAACCAAGTAGCTGAAGAATGTGATGATGGAGCTAAGAATGGACAAAAGGGTAGATGTTCCACGTCTTGTAAGATCGTTGGTGGAGGCGGTGGAGGAGCACCCGTTGTTTCTTCGATTGGAACTTGTTCGGTTAATGGCGGTGGGGCTTACCAATGTATTGGTCGTAAACCTTATCGAAATGGAGAAGGGTGGACAGATTATGTTAACTGTAAGACAGGTAATGGTGGATTTGATGTTACGGGGATACCTGGAAATACCCTTGAAAAAAGATGTGTAACTGCTTGGGCACAGTATATGAATTTAGATACTTGTGGAAATGCTGGGGATTCGGCTTCTAATAATGCCAATAACTGTAATCCGTTACCACCAGTAGAACCAGGTGTTATTCCTAATACGCCAATTTGTCCTGGATGCTTTAAAGCAAACTCATTTTTAGTGAAAACCGCTAATAAAAAAGTAATAGCTCGTGGAGATGAGGTTACTTATAATTTAAAATTAAATTTAGGGATATCGGATCTAACGCACTATAGGGTTACGGATGCAGAAGTTCGGTTTTATGATTTTTCAATTCCTTCAAATGGAAGTGGAAGTCTTTGGGGGAGAAATGGTTTAAGTCATGGTTGGTTACAAGCTCCCGCTGGAGGAAAGTACTTCAAACGATATTTTGGCTCAGGAAGTAATCAAATTACTGAAATAAACAGTCATAGAGGTACGGAAATAGAACTAAACTACCGAATGAATTCGGCCTTGGCTTCAACCGCAGATACGGCTTCAATCGATAATGTTGCCTTTGCGGTTATTGATTACAAGTATCGTAATATCAACTGTAATGTAACGTTAAATTCAAATTGTGGTATTGAGCGATCTCAAAAAGTTTTACTATCAGGTCCTGGAAAGGATACAGCAGTTGCCTTAGCACGATGGAAAAATAGTAGAAGTCGTGCCTCCTTTTCAACACTAGGAGATACCGCTACGATAGAAATTATTCGGCCTTTTCCAAAAGCAACGAATGGTGGAAACTTCGGGTTTGAATTTAAAAGGACTCGAACAGATAAAGTTGTAGCTACCGATGAAGGTCGGTTTGGGGAACTAACGGAGGGAGAGATATTAGTAAAAGGAAATGGTGTAAATTCAAAATTATTTGACTTTAATGGGTACAATGGATTTGAAATTATTGATGACATTGATCCACTGAAAAGTATTCAGACGGAAGGGCTAGACAAATATTATAATAATTTAAAGATTAATGCTGATATGGGGGTAATCGTACCAGGTCTTGCTGGAAGCTTTACTAAAAATAAGACACAAGAGGTGTACTTTCTTGAATCAGGATCACTTTATTTAAACGGAGAGTTGGATCTTGGAGGAAAAAATAAGACCTTTATTATTGATAATGGAAATCTCGTTATTGGAAAAAATGGTGTAACTCTAAAAAATGGTTTTGCGGCTTTTATTGTTCGTAAAGCTAGTAAATCAATTTTAATTGATAAGCAGGCGGTACGAATGGAAGGAATATTTATTGCTGAAAAAGGTTCTATTAAATCGCTCGGAGGTAAAATTTCGCGACTTCAATTAAAAGTATTTGGAGCTCTTATGGGGGATATTGAACCGTTATTGAATAAGCGATGGTTTATTGGGCATAATCCGGAAGTTCGATTAGAGCCAAATATTGAAATTGAGTATGATCTTCGGTTATTAGAAAATACACCACCAACACTAGAAAAAACACTAGGGCATAACTGGAAGGAAAGACTGCAGTAAACTAACGAAAAAGAGTGATTACGAAAAAAAAGGGTTGTTACGGCAATCCTTTTTTAGTATTTAAAACAGATATTAAGAAAAAGACTAGTGTTAAGTCTCGTTTTTTATAAAAGATTGTGGTATAATTGGGGGATAGTCATTAGTGATTAGGATGGCTAAAAATTAAAAGTTAACTAATGGGAACAATACTTCGATTTATTATCGTTAGACTGGGATTGCTCGCACGAGCTATAAGTCAGTGGCGTTTTGCCGTTTTATTGTTTGCTGCTATTTTTACAGATGGTGATTGGTCCGCTCTTTGGGGTGGGCAATCTTGGTGGGCTATGCCATTAAATATCATCTTTTTGGCACTTGATATTTATACTATTTTTATACTTGTTCGTTTTTTAATTCGGTTTATTCATCGACGAAGAGAAGCAAAACGACTAGTTCATCTCAAAATTCGGTTACCGAGAAATGACTCAAAACTTGATAATGAAAAACGAACCGAGAAAGATTTTCATGAACAAATTGGAAAAGCCGAACAATTTTTTCGATCTATCCATGAAACGCGTGATCTAAACCTTCATAATATTATTATTAACCGTTTTATTTGGGGGAAACCCTTTATTTCCTTTGAGTTTCAGTTTGAGAAACGGCAACTTTATTTTGTGGTAGTTTGTGATCCATATTATCGTTCGATAATTCAAAAACAAGTAACGACTTTTTATGAATCAGCAGAAATAGAAGAGATCCCAAAAGAAAAAAGATTTAATTTAGAGGAAAAAGGATACTATACAAATGGTTATTATATGCATTTAGCACAGGATTTTTGGTATCCGATTCAGACCTATAAACAGATTGAAGATGATGCGATGAATAATCTGGCAAATTCTTTTGCCAAACTTGATGAAACGGAAAAAGCTACTATTCAGATAGTTATTCACCCCAAATCACGTGCATGGCGACGTAAGGCCGAGGCGGAAGGTACGCGTATGTTTAAGGGAAAGAAATCAAAAAGGTTTAAAATTCCTGTTTTGGGATGGCTTTTAAATCTTATATGGACGCCTTTTAGGATTATTTTACGTGGATATGATCCAGCCATTGATGGGGCTTCTAATGCCCCAGGTGCATCAGGAGGAGATAGTTATGTTCGAATGTTACAAACGGATGAGGAAATTGCCAAATCTGTAGGAGAAAAATCAACTCAATCAGGATTTGATGTTGTGATTCGAGTGTTAGCTTCTTCGAAAAATCCAGTTCGAGTTCAGGAAATTCTAAATTCTATGTTTGTTTCTTTTAATGCGTTTAAAGGGAAAGGACGAAATCAGTTTGAAAATCGTCGGATTATCCCGATTGATCTTATTAATAGTCCTCTGATAAGGCATAATTTTAAATATCGGATGGGGAATTTATGGGAAAAAAATTCGATTCTTTGTTCGGAAGAATTGGCAACGATTTATCATTTTCCCGATGCGAGATATAACAAGATTCCAACAATTAACTGGCTTGATTATAAAGTTCTTCCGCCACCAATTAATCTTCCTGAAAAGGGTGTTATACTAGGACGATCGGTCTATCGAGGAATTAAAAAAGATGTGAAAATAAAACGAGATGACCGAACAAGACACTTCTATGTCATTGGGAAATCTGGTTCGGGGAAATCCGTTTTGCTCGAATGGATGGCTGGTCAAGATGTGGCTAATAATGAAGGAATTTGTGTGATTGATCCACATGGAGATCTTGTGGAAGATGTTTTGTCACGTGTTCCCAAGGAGCGAGCTAAAGAGGTTATCGTCTTTGATCCTGCTGATCGAGAACGACCGATGGGGCTCAATATTTTGGAAGCGAAAACCGAAGAAGAAAAAGATCGAGTCTCCTTAGATGCGATGGAAATTTTCATCAAATTATTTGGAAATGAAATCTTTGGTCCGCGGATTCAGCATTATTTTCGAAATGGATGTTTAACTCTGATGGCGGACGAAGAAGAGGGGGCAACCCTGATTGATATTCCACGACTTTTCATCGATGATGATTTTCAGCGATATAAAGTTGCCAAACTAAAAAACCCAATGGTTCGAGCCTTTTGGGAAAATGAAATGGCAAATACAGGGGATCGAGAAAAACAAGAAATGATTCCATACTTTACGTCAAAATTTGGTCCATTTGTGACGAATACGACGATGCGTAATATTATTGGTCAGACGAAATCGGCTTTCAATATCCGAGAAGCGATGGATAGTCAGAAAATTGTTTTAATCAATCTTTCAAAGGGGAAAATTGGAGGTATCAACGCTCAGCTTCTAGGATTGATTATGGTTTCGAAAATCAATCAGGCAGCTATGGCACGGGCTGATATGGCGAAAGAAGATCGAAAAGATTTTTACCTTTATGTGGATGAGTTTCAAAATTTCGCGACAGATACGTTTGCGACGATTCTTTCAGAGGCTCGGAAATATCGTCTAAATTTAATTATGGCACATCAGTATATTGCTCAACTTTCAGAGGGTGCCGGTGGTGTCGCTATTGGACAAAAGGATTCAAAAATTAAAGATGCTGTCTTCGGGAATGTGGGGTCAATGATGAGCTTTAAGGTCGGAGCAGAAGACGCAGAGTACTTAGAAAAAGAATATGCTCCAGTACTATCAGCACAAGATATTTTAGGTATTTCTAATTATAAAGCTTATCTAAAACTAAATATTGATAATACAACGTCACGACCATTTTCGGTTGAAACTATTTGGGATCCAGATGGACGAAATTACAAGGTTGGAGCGGTTATCAAAAAATATTCACGAATGAAACACGGTCGAAAGAAAGAGTTTGTAGATGCAGAGATTGAAGCTCGGATGGGGATTGAAAACCTTTCAAAAATTGCGGATACTGCTGCAGTTGATCCGAATGTTGCGGCGGTTGTTGAACAAAAAGAAACTACTTTTGCCTCAAAAGAACCAATTGAAAGTAGTGAACCAAAATCAGCCCCCCAAGCTCAAGTACCTCAAAATCCTACGGAATCTAGTACGTAATGGTTTTGAGATTTTGCCGAATAGAGAATCTTTATAATAGCCTCTATGACTCGGTTTTTTTAGTACTTTTGCTGACCTCCGCCTCTTTCGAGAATGTTGTTGGAGAGATTTTTTCAGGAGGGAGTTCAACCCCTTTGAGCATTTGTGCGGGCCATGGTCGGTAGTTTGACTTTAGGGTATACTCTTTCTTTTTACCATCTTTGTATACACGCCGAACCCATTTACTGACAAAACCAGCATGACTATTTGAAACCCACTTTGTTTCACCAGGAGCGAGATCAGTAGTTTCGAATACTTCAACAGGAGGTGCTTCTTGGTAGTGTGAAATAAATGGACCTTCAAAGTTTATATCTCGATTATCTCGTGTACCATAGTAAATGAAGTAAAGATTATTACCCTCAATAAAAGTTTGGATGAGTATGTTACCAGGCGTGTCATTTTTAAATTTGAAATCAGAAAACCCAAGATAAATCATCGCGTCAATTCCAAAAGGTTTATAGTAGGGGACAGAGTAGGAATGACTTCGGCGCTCAACAATAGGGAATCCACCGGTAAAAGCTGCACGAAAAGCTGTTGTTGAGACCTGACAGACCCCACCTCCAAGTTCTTTTTCATTTTTATTCCCCTTAATGACAAGTTCTTTTACAAACCCATATTTTTCATCAACAGAACCAAGAATTGTGTTGAAAGAAAAAGTTTCATCTTTTTTTATTATTTGTCCTTGAAAACGTTGAGCAGCGGCTCGGATATTTTGTCGTCGAGCAGGCGAAGATCCTCGAAAGTTTGATTTTCCAACCGCTAAGACTTCTTTAATACCTTGTTTTTCTAATTCAGGGGGGACGATAACGGTTGAGAATACTTTTCTTGCTGGCACTCTTACATTCGTTTTTCCCGTCTCAAGGGCTTTATTTAGAAGGACGATAAGTTTGTCTTCATCGACATCAAATCCATCATCGGGTTTTCCCGAAAAGGTTATTTTTTTTGTTTTTGGATCAAGTTTTATCTCAATAGGGGGAACCTCTTTGGATTGGAATATACCACTTTCGACAAAAAATTTATGAAGTTCTGCTTTATTGATAACGGTTTTGAAAGTGGTGTCGAGAGTGAGATAATCACTAGTTTTAACGAGTAGTTGATCGTTTATTGATATGGGGATTTGTGTGCTACCAATTGTGATAAAGTGCTGTGGTTTTTCGGTTAGAAGGGCTGGCTGGGTTTTAAAATTTAACTGTAGTGTCCTATCGGGAAGAAGGAGTGAAATTTTTGACGGTACTTTTTGAGTATCGGTAACATTTGCGTAGAGCGTGCCTCCACTCAAACACAAAGCTATTCCCAGTAGACTTGTAAAAATTTTATTTTTCATCTGTATTTTCACTATCTACTTTTTTAGCCTTATTATCAAGGCTTTGAGTACTTGTTGTTATCGCTTCTACTTCCTCCTTATTTTCAATAAGGGCTTTCATCTCATCGGTATTCATAAGTTTTATGGCTTCATCAAGCACTGGATCTTGATTGTCTTCAAAGTCAACTTCGGTCATGGTTACCACCTTATCAGGATGAATTCCTTTCTTATGAATGGACCGACCTTTAGGGGTTAGCCACTCAGCGATCGTTACTTTGAGACTTGATCCATCAGGGAAATCAATAAGGTTTTGAACGGAGCCTTTTCCGAAGGTTTTTTCACCAAGGATAAGTCCTCGTTCATAGTCTTGTATAGCTCCTGCAAATATTTCAGAAGCACTAGCGGAACCTTCATTTACTAAAACGATAAGCGGTGTCGTTAGGAAAGCTCCATCTCGTCCAGTTATACGGTCACCGGTATCACCAAATTTTCGTCCCTTTGTTTTGACAACGACTTCTTCTTTAAGGAAATCTGAAAGAATTTTAATAGAGGCTTCGAGGAGACCGCCACCATTATTTCGTAGATCAATGATGATTCCATTAGGAGACTTCAGCAAAATTTCGGAGACCGCTTCATGAAACTCTTTCACGACATTAGTTCCGAATTGTGAAATCTGAATATAAGCGATATCGTCTTTCATTTCCCACTCGACAGAGTTTACTACGATCTTATCTCGAACAATAACTACATCAAGTGGCTTATTGAGGTCTTTTCGAATTACGGTTAGGGTGACCTTTTTATCTTTGGGTCCTCGTATTTTGAGGATGGCTTCTTCGATGGTGAGATCATGACTTACTTCGTCATCAATTTTGTAAATAATATCCCCAGCTCGTAGTCCGGCTTTTTCAGCAGGAGATCCTTTGAGTGGAGCGACGACGGTAAGCTGATCCTCTTTGATCGCAATTTCGGCACCAATACCTTCAAAGGCTCCGTTCATTGATTCTGCGAATTTTTTATTTTCCTCTGGTGTCATAAAAACGGTGTATGGATCACCGAGTGACTTTACGAGTCCTTTTGTAGCCCCATAAACTTGGTCTTTTGCTTTTAACTTATCGTTATACAAATAATTAGCCTCCATGGTCTCCCATGTTTTCCAAAAAATATCAAGGTCTACATCTCTTGGTTTCGTTTTTTTGAAAAAACTAATTTTTTTTAACTCGATAATCTGGTCATCTTGTTGTTTTTCTTCCAGCGCTGTATCATGATTATTGACGACTGGATTATGATTTTTTTGGCTGAGACTCCAACCCAATAAGAATCCGAGTATGGGAAGGATTATAAAAAGGATAAAACGTATATTTCTTTGATAATGTGGCATAAGTTCAGTAGATAAAGTGGTGTGCTAGCGTATAGTTTTAAATTGGCGTTGAGATTATTAAAAATACCTCAGGATTCTAGAAAAAAGTATAAAAAAAACAAATTTACTTTGCCTTTATAGGTTTTTTGATTTTAGTTTTTAGTTATAAATATGCGGTTTTTTATGTTTTGTGGTACTTCTGAAAAAAAAAGGTAAAAGTCTTGAAAAACATTTTTATTTATGTTATAATGTTCTATCGACATTGTTAT
>CAYXXA010000028.1:0-12523 GCA_964468965.1 uncultured Candidatus Peribacteria bacterium | reverse complement strand
AAGGACTAAAACCACAATCGATTGAAGCGATAAATCACGCGAAGGAAGCTCAAATTCCAATCATTGTGGCGATTAATAAGATGGATATGGAAGGGGCAAACCCTGAATTGGTAAAAGGAGGTCTTGCGGAACAAGATCTTACACCTGAAGATTGGGGTGGAGATGTTCCTTGTGTAGAAGTTTCAGCCAAAACAGGCGCTGGAATAGATAAACTATTGGATACGATTCATATCGTTGCCGAACTTCAAGATCTGAAAGCTAATCCTAATCGTCGAGCACTTGGAACGGTTATTGAAGCTACTATGGATAAGCGGTCAGGAATTACCGCTACGGTTTTAGTGAATACGGGAACGCTTAAACAAGGTGATGCCTTTGTGATTTATGATCAGAACGGAAAGGTTCGATCTATGAAGGATTACAATGGAGTACTTATTAAAACGGCTAAACCATCAACACCAGTTCAACTTTCTGGATTTAAAACACTTCCTCGTTCGGGAGACCTTTTACAGGTCATGGAAAACGAAAAAACCGCACGAAAACGAGCTGAAGAAGTCGCCAGCATCCAACACGAGGACGATCTTTCTAACCGAAAAAAGTTTTCATTAGCAACGCTCAAGGCCAAAATCGCAGAAGGAAAAATGGACCAATTAAAACTTATTCTAAAGGCTGGATCGAAGGGAGCTCTTGAAGCAGTGGTAGCCGAATGTGAAAAAATTAAAACCGATAAAAGCTTTGTCAAAGTTGCTCATGCTGGTGTCGGAGAAATTACAGAATCAGATGTCATGCTTGCGGCTTCTGGAAGTGCTGTACTCATTGGATTTGATGTCGCTACCCCTGGACGAATTAGTAAAATAGCGGATAAAGAAGGGGTTGATATTCTTAACTATGACGTGATCTATCATCTCACAGAAAAAGTTCAAGAAATTATAGAGGGACGAGAGGAGGAAAAAGTTACGGAAGAAATTATTGGTGAATTTAAAGTGAAAAAGATTTTCGCTTCTAATAAAAAAATGGCGGTTCTTGGAGGGGAAATACTTAGTGGGAAGGTTCGTAAGCTTTGTCAGATTAGAATTTTTCGAATGCAATTGGCAGATGCTGAAGAGGGTGAAGACAAAGAAATTCTTATCGGACATGCCAAAATTGAAAGTGTTCATCGTGGACCAGAAGAAGTAAATGAAATTAGTACAGAAGGGGCTGAATGTGGGATAAAAGTAGAACACAAAATGATAACCTTTGAGGAAGGTGATCGAATTGAGTTATTTGTACCTAAAAAATAACTCAAAAGGTCTTACAAACCATTTAAAAATTCTTCTAAATTCATCTGTGATTGAGCATCAATATACTGAATGGCTCCTCTCTTCTTATCTTTTTTAATCAGTCGATACGCTGCAGCTCCAATCATGGCAGCATTATCCGTCGAGTACGCAATGCTTTTGGGGGTTAGAAATTCAATCTCCACCTCATTACATAGATTCGTCAAAATCTCATTGAGATAAACATTCGCAGAAACGCCACCAACGAAATGAACCTGTTTTATTTCTGGGTATCGTTCGATTACTCGTGATACCTTTTTTTCAAATATTTTCCCCACCGTATACTCAAAACTCGCACAAACATTGGTGATAAATCTGTGGTCAACATCTTCTTTTCTTTTTTCAATCAACCGATAAACCGAAGACTTCAGTCCCGAAAAGGAAAAATTCAAAGAGTCCCGTTCAAGGTAAATTTTGGGTAATTCGATCGATCGTCGATCTCCATTGAGGGCCTTCTTTGCCACAATTGGCCCTCCTGGATAGCCAAGTCCAAGCATCTTTGACACCTTATCAAATGCCTCTCCTGCTGCATCATCAAGGGTTGATCCCAGTAAGAATAAGTCCATTTCGGACTCCCACAAATGCATCTGTGTATGCCCCCCTGATACAGTAAGAACTAAGGCTGGAAACTTGATTTCAGCATTTTCTCTCTCTAAAAAATTAGCACAAATATGTCCGTAAATATGGTGAACGGGAATCAGTGGTTTTTGATACATCAAGGATAAAAAACTTGTCGCTGTTGTTCCTGTCAAAAGAGAAGTTTGCAGTCCTGGCCCTTGAGTACAGGCCAGATAGTCAATGTCGGATATTTCACATTTAGCCATATCCAAAGCCTTTTTTAGAACGGATTGCCAGTTTTCCGCATGTAATCTCGCCGCAATTTCTGGCACGACTCCCCCCCATTTTTCATGTTCTTTCTGAGTAATTCTGATGTTACTCAAAACCCGAAATCCATCTTCCACCACCGCCACCGCGGTATCATCACAAGAGGTTTCAAAGGCAAGGATTTTCATTAGCCTCAGTTTAGAGTTCAATGTTTAAAGTTCAAAGTTTTCATTTGATAATTGCAAATAGTTTATTGATAATTGATCATGATGTTACCAAAACTCCAACAGTGGCTTGATCGAGATTTTTTTCCGCAACGGGTACTTCTTTCGGGTGAAAAAAATGGGTTCGAAACGGTCGTAAAAGTTGCCGCTAAACTTCAGGATGAAAAAGAATCGACAATTCTTTCTGAAATCTGTCCCGATACGTTAATTTTGAGAAACGAAGGAACTTTCAAGATCGGTGATAAAGAAAAGCCCGAAAAAAAAACAGTTCGAGGGATGATTAATTGGGTAATGCAAACACCCGTTAAAAATCATCGAATCGTCATTCTAGAAGACTTTGAGCGAACGGGGAGAGATGCTAATCACGCGTTGTTAAAAGTACTGGAAGAGCCACCACCACGAGCAATATTTTTATTTACCACACGCAACCATCATCAAATTTTAGAAACCATTATTTCACGAATGACGGTTGTTCGAGTACCTCATGATTTTGAGGATTTTGAAATCAATGAAGACGTAAAAAACTTTTTTCAGAGTTCGAATTTGATCTGGAAATTTCGTAAAATTGATAATCTTGATAAAGCGGTAAAAAAACAAAAAGATAAAAAAATAATTTTTAATTTTATTGATGATTTAATTATCCATGCTCGTTTTTTTGAGCAATATCATCAGTATCTCGATCAACTTTTTGAAATTCAAAAAGCTATTATGGCAAACCAAAATACGAAACTTGTCCTTGAGCGATTTGTATTACAAATTACACCTCAATAGTAAAAGATCATGCTTAGCATGATCTTTTACTATAAAAGGAATCTATCATTTTAATCTTTAAAATGAAGGAGTTGGAATAGGTTGTGGTAGTGGAGTAGGCGGTTTTATACTTGGAATCAGTGGTCATGAGGGTGCGGGAAGTAAAGATCCAGAAGGCACTAATGTTTCTGAGGGAAGTGTTATGATTCCATTTTCACAATGGCTATAAGCATAGGCAGCTGAACCAGAAAGAACTCCGTTATTACAGGTTCGCTCTTGTCTTACCGCATTACAAGTACTCCCAAATGGAACCACATCTTCTTTATAAAAGAATCCAGAATTTCCATGTCTTACGGTAACACCTCCAAGTGTACAATCACTGGGTTGGTCCTGAAGCAGGAACTGCTACGGATCCTGTACTGCTAGGCGTAGTCGATGCAGAGGATGTCCTTCCAGATGACCGCCCCGCCCCTTATGATGCAGAGAATGTAGAAATTAGCAGGAGTTCCACCGCTAGTTGATGTTGGCGTACCTCCCGTCGTACGAGAGTCTAGCCCTGAACTCGAGGTGGTGGAATTTGTATTTTGTCTAGATTTTCTTTGGTGAGCTTGTTCCTGTTTATCTCCAGCTGTTGATTGGTTCTTTTGATTACCTGAAGTGTTTTCTTTTAGTTTTTCTAACTCTTCTAAAAGAGCTTTTATTTCTTCTTTCTTTCCTTCTGGCATCTCTTTTCTTGTTCCTGTTATAGACTGTGCGTCTGTTTTTCTTTTTTCACCTCTTCATTCTGTAAGGCTTCTATTCTTTTCATAATAGCCTCAATTTTAGCTTGAAGTTCTTGGTTTTCAAGTTCCTTCAGTTTTTCCAGTCGCTGAAGCTATTCAGGGGATATTTTCGTGGGTTCTTCGCACCCAGTCAGCACAAAAGGACCCAACATCATGCAACCAATAAATAAGGTTTTCATTTGCTAAGGGGTTAATAAAATCACTACGCTTTTAAAAAAAGGAAGTCAAAACTTTTCAGTTTCATCATTATTTTAAGCACTACACTAAAACGCAAACTCCAAAAACTCATTGGGATGAGCCTCTAAAAACTTTCGAAAATCTTTAGTCGATATTTTAAGTGTAGCGGTATTTCTCATGGGATGAAAATGAACGAAGTCGTGATTAAAAATTTCTGTATCAATAATAATGGGAATATCCCCAGCAGCCTCATTTACAATAGCGAAAGGAGTCACACTTCCTGGCTTAACCCCTAAGTATTTTTCTAATCGTTCACAGGAAGCAAATCCCATTTTTCGGTGTTCATTCAGAAATTCTGCTAACACCGGAATATCAATTGTTTTTTCGGCTTTAAGAACAGCTAAATAATGTTTTTTTCCACGCTTATTTCGAAGAAAAGCACTTTTACAGTCTACCCCCATATTCTTTTTTTGATAAAAATCACCAGAGGCTTCCACCGTTGGAAAGGCTTCGTGTTCAATTTTTTCAAATTCAATCTGTAAATTTGCCAGTGTTTCGTAGAGTCTTTGTTCAAGCATTTTTTAGTAAAAAAATTTAAAAGTTAAACCGATTTTAATCTAATAACTTCCCCATTTTTTGGCAAATCTTCAAAGGCTCCGAATCCTGTATTCTCTCCCTTAGCAATCTGAATCATCGCTTCTACTGGGGAGCCATGCGAAACAACAAGAATTTTTTTACCAGTGTAATTTGTTTCGATTAGTTCTAAAAATTGTTTCACTCGTTCATACATTTGATCCCAAGATTCTCCATCTCGAACGGGATCTTCTTTGATATTGTTAGCGGGATGATGAATATAAATTTCCATCAGTTCATATAGCTTTTCGTCATAATATCCCACATCAAATTCCCTAATGAGTTCGTTTTCAAAAAACTTAATTTTGGAAAATCGAGCAAAAATTTCGGCCGTTTCTTTAGTTCGTCGAAAAGGTGATGTATAGATAAGATCAAAGAAGTTTTTATATTGGGCAGCACTAGCCGCGACTTGTCCACGACCAAGGTCGGTTAACCCATATTTTCCCTGTGTGGACATTTTTCCTGACTCGATTTTTAAAACATTGTTTTGTGATTCTCCATGACGGACAACATAAACTTGATTTGAAAACTTCATTAGGCCTCTATTTTAATAATTCCCTCTTCATCTTCAGCTCGCTCTTTTTCCAAAATTTCTCGTTTTTTTGATTCACTTTCTTTTTCCTTCGAGGTTTTTTGCAATGTTTTTTCCAACTTTTTTACCTTTAATTTGAGTCCAATTTTGGTAAAAAAATCACTAATAATCGTAGGAATAGAAAGCAACCAATTAATCAAAAAACCGATAAAAGTAGAAAGTAAAATCAAAAAGGTAACATTCATTTCAGTGTTCCACTGGAAAAATTGAATCGTTACCTGCTGGTTATTTTGTAGAGCAAAACTAACCGCTAGTGACGCAATTAACAGTCCGAAGACGAGATATACTTTTAGTTTCATGGTTTAATGGATTGACTTGTTAGTTCAAAAAAATTTAGTGAAGTATGTTTCCAGTTACTAGGTAAATTATGCTTAAGAAAATTGTTTTCGCAATAGTTTGCTGAGTAATATTTTAACTTTATTTTTCACTAAGGATATGCTATAATTATCAGATGAAAAAAGTGTTATGGTTGTTTCTTGGGTTTATACTTTTGTCTTTTGGTGTGACAAATTTTGTTGAGTCAGCGAATGGAGCTCAGGTTCCACCCCTTGTAGGGAAGATAAATATTGAAAATAATCGAAATTTATTACCAGGTCCGGAATCGAATGGATCAGGGGTATCCTCTAAAGATACTCAAGATTATGTGAGAAATAAATTACTACCAGGATTAACGAATACTATTTTTGTGTTTTTACTCTCTGTTTCTGTTGGGACAATTATTATTGCAGGGATATTTTACCTCGTTAGTAACGGAGAATCAGAAAGTACTAAACGAGCAAAGGATATAATTCTTTGGACCATACTAGGTGTTATTATTGCCTCTCTATCATATGTCCTCGTTAAAATTATTATTACAACTAATTTTGCGGGTTAAGTAACCAAAAAAGCATGAAAACAATTACAAAATACTTACTATCGGGATTGATTATTTTTAGTTTTTCTATTGTTAATGCGGCACCAGACTCAATTAATATTAATGTTCAGGGGGCTGATGGTTTTATAAAAGCTAACATCTCCCTAAATGGAAGTGAAAAAAAAGAATCTAACTCAGAGTTTAAACCCAAGTCAGCTGGAGAGTTTGATGATACTGCTTATTTCCCAGGCACAAAAATTAATGATTTTGGTGGATTTGGAACAAGGGGAAATGCTAATGAAAAAGGGGATTCACAAATGTTACTCTACTATATTCCAACCATTACAAATCTATTGTTATGGATTGTTGCCCCACTGGTAGTAGCAATGCTATTATATTCAGGGATTCAGTTTATTTATGCGGGAGACGATGAAGAACAGCTCAGCTCTTCAAAGAAATTTTTCCAATATGGGATTATGGGCATTATTTTTATACTTGTAAGTTATTCACTTATGAGTGCTATTTACACTATAATAGTTAGCTAATCATGAAACTACAATATATCAATTTCAATAAGATTGTACAGGGAATAAATAAGCCAGTGCTGATTTTACTGTTTGCAATTTTTTTAATGTTAAGTGTCACAGTTCCTCTATGTGAAGCCACGAGTCAGGGAAAATCAATCAATGATTTATTAGAAAACTCAGGAATAGGGAAACAAGAGCCAAAGTATCTCCCCGTTTCAGATAATGGCGCTCCAAAAGAGGCACTTGCTGATACGATTCAGGGGTTTACAAATGTTATTTCTGGTTTTTCGGCAGGGGTAGCAATCCTTTTCATTGTTATCAATGCAGGAAAACTAATTTTTGCAGTTGGAAGTTCAGATGAAATTACCAAAGCTAAAAAAGGGATTACCTGGTCACTTTTAGGACTTTTGCTAGTAGTATTTGCTTTTATTATTGCGAAAACGGTTATTCTTTTTACTTTTTCGGGAGACCTTAACTAGAAGAGTGAAAAGTATTAATTTTTTAAGCTATAAAGTTAGAAAAAAGAAAGAAATGAAGTTGTCTAAAATAAAGGAAAGATCAGGAATTCTTTTACTCTGTGGAACCAATTACAACAGTATTTACACAGTGTTACCGATTTTAGATAAGTTTTAATGAACTCTTTGCCTAGTTATTGTTGATTGTTCACTCTTTCAAGTGGTCGGTTCTATTATTGATTATTCCGGTCTTGCAAAAAACTTGACGCGAGATCAAAATGAACAAATAATGAGTACAACTGAAGTGTCCGTAATTTTTCTAGATTCTTCTTCTTCCAATCAATTCCCTCCGGGATCGAGAATGTGCCTTTCCGTGGAAAAGTAAATATCGAACCCACTTAACAAACAGGGGAAAGGAAGCTCTAGGAAAAGACGGCATTTTGGTCATGACAGAATCTCATCTATTTAACCTTTTTAGTATGTAGAGCTTGTGTAATTCCTTAATATTTAATATTATGAACGATTATGACTTCTCCAATAATAAACTTTTATTTTTTAAAAGACCGTTGTTATCTTAAATTTATTTCAGGATCTAACGATAAAAATATATGAAGTTAAAAAAACTTAAAACAACGGATTTTAAAAAAGAAAAAAAGTATAATTTTCTTTTTCCAATAGGTTCAACCGAACAACATGGTCCGTTTCTCCCACTTGGAACAGACACATATATTACGGATTATTTGGTAAATCAAGTTTCGAATAAAATTCCAAAATTAGTAGTTTTACCAACCTTAGAATTTTCAAGATCACAAGAACACCGAGGTTTTTATGGAACTCTTTGGCTTACAGAAGAAACCTTGCAGGCGATTATCTTCGATATTTGTAATTCTATAAAAGAAAAGGCTAAAAATATTTTTATTACTTCTTTTCATGCAAACGCCCCATATATTAACAGTTTTATTGCCAATAATAAATTTGAAGGAGTTAATATAATTTACCTCGAAATTCTAAACAAAATAGATGACGAATTTATAGAAAAAAAGATTTTGAACGGTGAACTTGATGAACATGCTGGAAATTCTGAAATATCAAATATGCTTGTTATTGATGAAAAACTAGTAGAAATCCCTGATAGTGATTATCCCAAAAATAGTGTTAAAAATCCTTTTGATACGGATAATTTGATTGAAAAATGTTCAAATGGAATAGCGGATAATCATCCTCTATGGCTCGTAAATAAAAATATTGGTAAACAAATTCTTGATATTTATGTTACACGGATGGTTAAAAATATCAGAGCCTATGAACCATCTTTATAAAAAAATATACCATTGTACAATAACGACAGTGTTTTTTCGTTGAAAGTGCTCCTCTCTAAATAAGTTTTTTCTTTCGAAAAAGAAGCCAAGCTCCAACAAAGAGAACCACAAAGAGGACAATCATTCCTTCCACGAGCCAAACAAAAATCTCATGAGAAGACTCAACATTATTTTTAATATTCATCCCGAAAATACCGGTAATAAGTGTTAGTACCGCTAAAATCCCAGTTAGAACCGTGGCAAAGAGATCAAATTGAATAATCGAATTTCGTCGATTACTGAGGTTTAGGGTGATAATTTCTTGCGTATCATCAATATCGTCTTCTAGACGTGATAACTTATGGCTGACATCCTCAATTTGTTCCAAAAATGATTCAAGAATAGATTCGGCCTCTTCCGTATTAGAATCTTCTTCAGACGTATTGTGATTGAGACTTAAATATAGATCGGCAAGTTCAGCTTCATTTTCCATAACCTCGAGTGCGGCAGCTTCATTTTCTTCTACGTTAATCTTAAACCGTGAAATTTTCTTTTTCCACTGCAAGAGTGAAGCCAGATTTTTTTCTGTAAAATCAGTTTGTATTTTTACCAAAAGCTGTTGGACTTGCCGTTCGGTATTGATGAACTTTGTTTTTGATTTTTTGACCTTGTAGTTCAGAGAAAACTCAAGAACCAAAAACTCAAAAAGCTCCGTGTTGTTTTCTTGTATCGCGAGACATAACTCAGGAATGAATTTATCTCTTATGGACTTTTCTTCAAGGTTGGAAAGAAAAACTTTTTTCGAGGTAATAATCATCTTAATACTACCAAAATTAAGGATAATCGTTCCATTCCGAGGAGTAATAGTAGCAACCTGTTTACTAATAAAGACAGGACGAAGGTCTCGAAGATGAATCTCGAGTTCTGCGGCAAGTGTTTTCCTTAGGATATTTCGTTCACGAGGAACACCTTCGTTATTGATTTCAATTATTTTCATAAGATAGGGTTAAAATAGAGCACTCTGAATTGCATTATTGAGTTTTAATTGAGGAGGAATTGGATCAAATTCAATCGTATATCCACAGAGGTCTTTGGTGCAAATAGAAACCACTTCATCAGGAAGCTCGAGAACCAAGAAAGCACCTCGTGCGGCTATTATTTCCCCAGAAACGGCCTCATCTTTACTAAGTTTTATAGAGTGGAAGGGTTTACTATTCGCCCTAATAGCAGGGAGGTTATAAATTTCACGCCAGGCTCTAAATTCAGGGTGATAGAGTACAAAAGAGTTTAAATTTTCATACTCATCTAAACAGTAACGATGGGTATCAAACGTTGCTCGAAGTTTTTTCTCGGCTTCTCCATCCGTTATGGTCGGATCAATAAAATCCTTTTTTGTAGAAGCCTTTACCTTATCGGCAAGACCACTTTTTCGAAAAAGAGTTTCTATTTGTCGAGCCGAAATGCCATCAGGAGTTTGAGCGATATAGAGGGTCGCTTGACTCCCTTGTTCGATTTGCCGAAGTGTTTTTCGCTCTATTTTACTTACGCCAACTTTTATCAAGTGCGTATCAAATATGGCTAAATAAACGACATGAGGACCTTGTATTTGAGCTAGATCTTCAGGTGTATAGTGCTCAGTATTAAATCCATCAAAACTAGTAAAAATAAACCCCCCTTCTCTTCCTCGACAGCTATCACATTTCTTTTTTCCAACAATATTATCAGGACAAGGCTTATAGATACCGTCTCGAACACTTCCTGCACATCGAATATCAGCTTCTATTTGTAAAGAAATTGGCTGCCCAATCTTCAGTGGTTTTTTCGCAAACTGACCATTCAGTGATGCCTGAAACTCAAAGTTTTTTTCATCAATCCACCGAAAATCATAAACATGGACCTGCATATATTTGTCTTAAATCCGTTATAAAATAGGGCTTTAAGTAAAAAAATCAATATTTTATCATGATTGAAAAATTAGACTAACATCACGGATACATCAAAACCTTTAAATTGTCTTGACTTGTATTAATAACAAGTTTTACAAGTACACTAACTTTCTACCCCCTAATTCTTGTTTGGTTCCATTATTGATTATTCATTTTGCAAATTATTTATTGATTTTTTTTAGGAAAGAAAGATAATGGAAACAAGAAAATCTTAATAAAGTCAAAATGAAGGGAGTAGTTCTCGCTGGTGGGTCAGGACTTCAGTGTCATCCTGCGTCAAAAGTGACGAATAAACATCTTCTACCGGTTTATGATAAACCGATGATTTTTTATGCTATCGAAACATTGAGAGAGTCTGGGATAGTTGATATTATGGTTATTGTGGGAACGGAGTTTGCTGGTGATTTTATGAATCTTTTGGGCTCTGGAAGTGGACTTGATGTCAATTTGACCTATAAAGTTCAGCCCGCAAACGATGGACCGGTTAGGGCTCTTTCTTTAGCTGAAAATTTTACGAAGGGGGAGTGTGTAGCGGTTATGTTTGCCGATAATATTTTTGAAAATAATTTCTCAGAAAGTGTTTTTTACTTTCAAAAAGGTGCTTGTATTTTTACTAAAAAGGTAGAGAATCCTTCAGATTTTGGGGTTGTAGAATTACGAGAGGATAAAACGATTCGATCCATTGAAGAAAAACCAAATTTTCCAAAATCGGGAATCGTTCAGACTGGTTTTTTTCTTTATGACGAACAGGTGTTTAGTGTTATTAAAGACTTAAAACCAGATGATAAAGGACATATTGGTATTACAGACCTTAATCGGTACTACCTTTCAAAAAGATTATTAAAAGCAGAGTCTGTTGAAGGTGTATGGGTTGATGCGGGAACGAGTGAGGGTGTTTTGGAAGCTTCTATTTTAGTACAAGAAGGTTTCAATTTTACTAGAGAGAAAAGGCTGTCTGAAGAAAAAAAGTTAGTTACTCCTAAGGTTACTGTTGGTATTACTATCTACAATTCGGCCCCTTACATAGAATCCTGTTTAAATTCTTTAATGCGACAAGACTATAAAGCTATGGAGATTGTTTGTTTGGATAATAACTCAACAGATGACTCGGTTGCGATTATTAAGCAAAAATTTCCAACGGTTAGATTGATTCGGTCAGATAAAAACCTCGGTTTCAGTCGTGCTCACAATCAAATTATCGCCGAAACGGATGGAGACTTTTATGCCTGCTTTAACGCAGATATGATTTTTGAACCAAGTTTTGTGACAGAATTGATGCAGCCGATGCTGGAAAATCCCAGTTACGGTTCCGTTGGAGGGAAAATAAAGCGTTGGGATTTTGAAAATGCTCGTGATAAGGATGCAGGGAAGACTAATTTTATCGATTCGGTTGGTATTCGTATTCTTAAGACACATCAATTTGAGGATATTGGTCAGGGAGAGGTAGATTTTGGTCAGTTTGATCAACCTCGTGATATTTTTGGTGTTTCAGGCGCAGCAGTTCTATTGCGACGAGAAGCGCTAAAGGACACAGCTTTTTTTAATACAGAGAAGGGTAAATGGGAATACTTTGATGAATCTATGTTTATCTATAAAGAAGATGTTGATTTGGCCTATAGATTACAGTGGGCAGGATGGAAATCTCGATTTACACCGAAAGCGATTGCCTACCATGACCGAACTACTTCTTCGGTTGGACAACGAGCCATTAATCTTATTAAAAATAGATCGGCGAAAAATGGGGCGGTTAACCGAGTTTCTTATCTTAATCATCAAATTCTTTTGGAAAAAAACTTTTCCAATGATTTTTCGATGAGTGTTAAGCTAGCTACTAGCTGGTTCAATCTTAAAGTATTCTTTTTCTTGCTTATTTTTGAAACAGAAACACTTGGGCAATGGTGGAAGTTTTTCCGATTGAGAAAACGACTAAAAGGACAACAGGAAAGCATGAAACGTCGAGTAGCTCAAGTAGAAATTGAGAAATTTATGGAAGGGTAGTGTAATTTCGCAATCTAAGTACTGTATTTTTTATACTTCAGAAGTTCTTCACTGACTCGATTCTTTCTTGAATAGTGCTGAAAATTTATAATAAAAAAAGTCTTGAAAAACATTTTTATTTATGTTATAATGTTCTATCGACATTGTTAT
>CAYXXA010000027.1:10281-12850 GCA_964468965.1 uncultured Candidatus Peribacteria bacterium | reverse complement strand
TCTTATTTCAAATATATATAATTTTTTGAAATAATACAATTCTTTATTTCAATTTTTTTATTATTAAAATTCAATTTTTATTTTCTCCTCCATTACAATTTTATACACAAGGTTTTCTAAAGTTTCTCGCAGATCAAAAATTTCCATATTGAGCTGAAAAATTCCTAATTTTTCATTTCGTGCTTTTTCTTTTTCTAAAGGTAAATTCAAGTATCAAACCGAACAAAAAAGAGAAGTCAAAAAGTTGAGGCATTTGCGAGGTCTGTTATTCAGTTTGAAACACATTGAGAAGCGTGTACCAAAAGAAAAGTTTGTGCCCTTCTGGGGCTCAAACTTTTTTTATTATGTTCGAGAAGATAACCACATAATTTTTCAAAGAAAAATTGGGTTCGATACGAGGAAATAAGAAAAGAAAGCAGGCGAAGCCTATTTTCTTTTCGTTTGACGATGTCACGGAAGGTAAAAAACATAAAGTTAAAATAGAGTAATCCCTCCGCGTGTACCATTCCTTTTCTAGAGCAATTTTGTAGATTGCTTTTACTTGTCCAGTTTTAAGACAAACAAGGATGAAAAAGTTCAAATTGAACCAGCTAAGGATTTTTCTAAAGACATTTTCTCAAACCCTTCAAGTATAAAATCTGGCATAGATTTTCCATACTTCGCAAAGGTCTTGCTTTGATTTTCTATAGCCATTTGTATTTGTTCTAAAGTTAAACCTGTATTTTCATCTTCAAATTCGGTTTTCAGACCTAGTTTATGATAAAATTTTATAGGATTCTTCCAAAAAGATGCGGGATCTTCTTTAAAAGCTTTATAAACACGAGCTCTATCATGATAGCTTGATACGACTACCACAGAGTCTGAAACCCATTCTGGTGAAATATAACCTGGTAAATCATGTGTTTGTACACCTCTTGTCTTATCTTTATAGGTCAAAGTTTTTCGTTCAAATCCCTCTAATGCTGGGATGATGTTCTTGTAATGATCCTGCCCTTCTGTTTTGTCGACCATTACTATTGGAACGGGAGTTTTTTTCAAAAGTTTTGTATTACAAAGTGTATTTCCGAGTTCTTCAAAAGTTCCAATCCCACCCATATTAAAACTAGAAAAAAGAGCTAATTCTTCCATGATATTTTGCCTTGTACTTTGATCTTCGTTTAAAAAATCTAATAGAACCTGAGGGGCAAAGCTTGTTCCCTGTTTTAACTTTTCAAGTCCAATCCCTATACCAATACTCAAAGCACCTTTCATTCGAGCTACTAGATCTGCTAATGCCATAAATCCAGGACCCTTTCCATGTGTAAATCCTGTTCTCTCTTTCCCAAAAATATCAATAATTTCGGCATTTCCTGCCATCATCTCTTCCCCAAAAAGATCATCAAACCCTTCAACATGAGAACCATATTCGGCAAAAATAACATTCGTATTATCAAATCTTTCTTTTTCCTCGACCTTACACCAAAAACCATGATGAAATACTCTTATATCGTCATCACCTATTTCCCAGATAAATTCTATGCCTTTATTACTTAGGTCAAAAATAGTCTGATAGGTCAGCGCATCAAGATAAAAATTCGAGGTATTCTTTTCCGGATTTTCTTGAAAGAAACCTTTATCCGGAAGCAAACCACGAAACTTAAAGACTCCAACTCTTAGATCATCTGCCAGTTTATGTAAGTCTCTTACACTTGGAAGACATTCTGTTTCTAGTATTCGACCTTTATGAGCCAGACTTTCTTTATACGTTTCATAAAAGTCTTCTTCCCCATCTGGAATAACTCTTTTACCGCTTCTTAGTTCTTCAGTAATAGCAATTGATTGGTCTTCCATACTTTCTTCGAATGGAATAACCGTTTCCCCATTGGGCGTTTTAATAATCCCCCAAATATTATTTCCCAAAGGATCAATTCTTTGCTCTAACGGTACTTTATCAAGCCCTAAAAGATCCGATAAAACCATTCCATGATCCAAAACAGCTTCTCTTTTTTCTGGAGAAAACCCTGTAAACATCGGTTCATATTTTTCATTTTTAAGAATTTTAACGCCAACACTTATCTTATTGGTTTCGACTTTTTCTCCGGTTTCTAGGTTATAAAAAAGTTCCCATTGAGGACTCGTTCCGTTAGTACGACCTCCATCTAAATACCTTGCGGGTAAGTGAATAATGCCCTTCTCTCTTTTCCCACCTACATAGACACCCGTCACAAGAGCATCAAAAGGCCCAAGTGAAAACCTTGAACCCGTAAGAAAAAAATCCTGAGGTTTTAAAATGGGAGAGTTAGTACTTGTTCGAGTTGTTAGAAATGGGACTAACGCATTTCTCCCATGAGACAAAACACTTTTTGTATTTTCTTCCTCGTCAATGTAATGGCTTAATTTATGTTGAAAGTTTGGCGTTACGGGGATTCTTACAATTCCGTCATCGTCTATCATTGTTGATTCAGGAAATTTCAAGAGTTTCTTCTTCACTGCCTCATGAATTTCACTAGAACTTAGTACCTCAACATCACCTAAAAATAAAACTCTTCCAATTTTAAGTGGATTCTTCAAAGCCTCAGTTTGAACGGCT